>JBARRE010000066.1:0-9529 GCA_049644065.1 Sedimentisphaerales bacterium
CTTCTCAAGTTTCGCTACAATTTTCTGCAGGTCTTTGTCTTTTGTTGCCTGTTCATGCAGCTTTTTCAGTTGTAGAGACACGGCCACACCACTGCAAACGCCCATGATCTCCGCCGCCTCAGCGTTGGGTGCTGCCGGCATACTGGCATAGTGCATAGGCAACTAACGGACGAGCCATGCGGCAAACCGTACCACAAATCAGACAGGATGTCAAGTGTTATATTATAACTTAAGGTCTGACCCCTATGCTCCCCCGTGTTGGGCAGCAAGTGGATCACCTGTTACATACTAGCATATGCTCCAAATATGATCAGGCAGTCGCCTGCGGCATGAAACAGAACTGCTCCCCACAGGCTGTTCGTTTTTTGTATCAAGATTCCCCAGATCAGCGACAGAACCAAGACAATCACCAGAAACTGGATCATCTGCGCCGCATAGGTAACCTGTGTGTGCATGAGGGCGAAAACTATAGCTGTCAGAATGATCGATAGACCTTTGCCGAGGAACGGCTCGTATCGTTTGAGGAATACTCCTCGATAGAGCAATTCCTCCATGAATCCGTTAGAAAGCACGAAGAGCAATATCCATGGCCAAAGTGGCAGCAGTTTGTCCAACACCCCGGGCTGGCTGCTGCTCAGGGGAAAATAAGCAAGTGCGGGAAAAACGACCATGGCAGCTATACCAATAGGGAGCCAGAAGCGTACCTTCCCTGCGGCGAGATACATAGAACGCCAGTCAAAACCCATGACAGGCATCAACACCAGAATAGGGATCACTCGCAAGATGCTTTCAGAGAACTTGGCTAAGGCAATTCCCTGGGGGGTTGCAGCAGTCTCCTTGAACAATCTCAGCAAATCGCCACTGAATAGTCCACTTGTAAGAACTGCTGCCCCGGCCACAAAAAAGGCGTAAAACACAGGCCAGAAAGGTTTCCCTTTCCCGCTCCTTCGCAATAACAAAGCTATGATCAAGAGTACGACAGTGAGACCAGCGTGAAAGCCAAGCAATGCAGTTTGCGGCAGGTACGGCGACAAAGTGATTATGGCGAACACCAGTGACTCTACGATGAAAAATAACAGGAAAACGCTACCCTTTTTGAGCCAGCTAGATTGGGAGATGCTGACGCTGTTCATGCTATTCTCACGTTTCACTCATTGCCAAGTTGTTGCCTAACAAGTTATTATATGCTTTTACTGAGAACACCGAATAAGATATTCTTGAAATTGGCCATTGACAACAAAAATGTGGAAAAATTGAATCGTCACTATCTCGATAACACCGGAACAGGAAGGCACTCAATCATTATTTATATTTTAAGGGCTGGCCCCTATGCCTCCCCCAACTGAAACCGCTTGTTCGGTGCCTATCGATAATACTTCTTCTTAGCTGCTTTCTTCTTCGCGATCTTCTTTCTGGCTACCTTCTTTTTGACACCTTTCTTCTTGCCCTTTCGGCGACTGGCCTCGCCGCCACCAGCACCAAGCACGACGAGGATACCAAGAAGGGCTTGCCAGTAGTGATAGACGATGAAGCAACAACCAACCAATCCCGCAATCGCAAGGATTATCCCGCCTGTGGTTTTGATGCTGACTTTCCACCCAGATTCAGGATGCTCGAACGTTGCTTCATCCTTGGTGCGGCGTCGGCTCTTGTATGCGGCAAAAGCAAGCCAGATGCCGCCAACAACAGCAGCTAGGCACACGAGGAGAGCAAGCACGAATCCCACAAACACAAGAACAGTGATCAGTTTCTCCATTTCTTCCTAGTACCGAACAAGTTATTATATGCTTTTACTGAGAACACAGCATAAGATATTCTTGAAATTGGCCATCGACAACAAAAATGTGGAAAAATTGAATCGTCACTATCTCGATAACACCGGAACAGGAAGGCAGTCAATCATTATTTATATTTTAACGGGCTGGCCCCTTTGCCTCTCCTTAGGCTTGCCTTGTTAGCTGATATTTATCATGACTTCTCACCCAATGTCCGAGGGGAACTTGACAGAGATAGTGACAGATTCTGGAGGTCTGGGAAAAGAAACTTCCTGGACATACCAGCCTTCTCGATCTCGATGAACATCATATCCAACTTTTCTGCCGATAGAATGAACTTCACCAGAATCTCCTCATCAGCATAGAGGGTCTGCAATGGTGTATTGTCGCCATGAATAGTGAATACGGACTGCTGTACTAGAATGCGCGTGTCTATAGTCTCGGCTTGAACCGCAAGGGCTCCCGTAGGGCTGTCTTCCGCATGACCAAAAGCTCGTCCAAAGAAGGCAGCAACCTGCGGTGCGCCTAGCTGCAAATAGCCTTGGTGACCGCTAACTACCTCGTTCAACCTCACCGGGAATAGCCCCCAGACCGCACTGTCCTTGTGGCCCTCATGTGCCAGAGCGAAATAGGCCGCAACGAGAGGAGATTTGGTCCAGTCTAGGAGCCGAGTCGGTAAGCCGTAATGCTGCATTAACGCGAGCCAGCGTGAGTAGTCAGAGGGACCTGGGCACGCGGCATACCGAAGCGGTGCTTCCAGAATGAACTCGGCTATCATGTCGTGTTCTTGATTGCCCGAGTAACTCCGATGAACTGCAGGCGTGAGGTCCCACGATGCATCTTCCTGGCCCCGAAACCACATGTCGCGGTGGGGCCATTTCCCGCATATCTCCTTCGTGCAAGTGATCAACTCGCCGAGGCTCTCGATCCTCTTCTCGTAAACCATGAAGTTGAGTCCCTTCAGCTAACAAGTTATTATATGCTTTTACTGAGAACACCGGATAAGATATTCTTGAAATTGGCCATTGACAACAAAAATTAAGACAATTCCAAATATCTGAAAGCTGATCGCTGGCAACTGAGCGCTTCAAAGGAATTCCAATCCATCTCCCGCGCAGTGGATTTAGACTCCGTCCCCGTCGGTGTGCCGCAAATGGTGGGCGAACCGGAGAGCCTTCACGTCTGGCTCGAAAATCGGGAAACAGTCGCTATGAGTAATATATACTGCGGCAGACGGGTGGGCAAGAGAAAAAATATGCCGGAAATCCCTAAATGCTATTCGAAACACGCGATACGTAATAAGAAAGCCGTCTCATGGAGATTTATTTGGATTTTACTTGATTTTTAAAATATATTTAGTATAATACATAACAATATACGTATATCGTATTTAGAATGTAATATTGTATGGAGAATGGAGAGCCCTGACATTTACGATTTTCGATTTGCGATTTACTATTTTTCTTTATTTACGTGTAATCAGCGAAACTTGTGCCTTAGGTATCCGCGGTTATTGACTATTTCATGGTGTAAATTCGTGGCTAATTTGAAAAAACAAAGCCAATTTGCAGTAGGGCTAAAATGGCACATAGTCTTATATGAAAGGTAATTATGAAGAATTTCACGTTTTAGATCGGCGAAAAAACAAAGCCAATTTATTTCGTATCGAGTACTGCGTAATGCGTATTGCGAAAAGGAATTTGAAAAAACAAAGCCAATTTATAAAGGGGTAAAATGACGCTAAGTCAGTGCAGGCAAAGGTATATGGGAATTTAGATGGATGGATGCGGCGAGAAAACAAAGCCAATTCAAACCCAATTCAAATCCAATCGCCGGCCTTTGGCCGGAAATACGAAGCAATGGATGTCCAAATAGTCAATAATCAATAGAAAATAGTAAATCCGGTGGTTTTCCGGCAGGGGTATAGTTGAAAAAACAAAGCCAATTTGCCGGCGGGATAAATTAGCGCAAAGTCTTAAATGAAAGGAGATTATGGAGAAATACCGGCCGATGGAGCCGCAAAAAACAAAGCCAATCAAAGCCAATTTCGCGACAATTCTAACCCAACTTTAGCGGCTAAGTATTGAAATCCGTCGCATGGGGGTGAGAAAAAACTTTTCGTTCCGGCCCTATAAAAACATTTCACTCTTTCCAAAACAGCCGTAGCAGTACAGATAATGGCCATTTGCCTGCTATTTGGTTGAATTGAGAGGGCGATTTCGGTACAATGTTACTAACAATTCAGGGATGAGGGGGGCTAAACAAAAGCCATGAATCCTTCGACTCCGCTCAGGATGAAGAGTTCTTCATGCCGAGCGAAGACGAGGCACAAATGATCCGATTGTGAGGAGGGTATCCGTTGGAAAGAGGAATCGTCAAAGGCTCGAACGGTGTTATTTTTAACCGAATCACTGTTCTGGTTGTTGCCTGCGTCCTGAGCTTTATCGCCGGCGTGGCTTACACAAAGGCCGACAAGCCGATAACGCTGCTCAATGCTACAGTGACCGAAACGCAAAACGATACTCAATCACTGCCGGATGAATCTGTTGTAAAGACTGAGCCCATACAATCCGCTGCTTTAGCTCTACCGAACATGACGGAAGAGGAGCGTAAGGCCGAGACGAAAGGCGAGATTTCCAATGAATGGCGTATTGTTAGAATGCGTGTAACCGGCTATTGCCCCTGCTCGAAATGCTGCGGGAAATTTGCAGACGGCATAACAGCTTGCGGCCACAAAATCCGGCCCGGCGATACTTTCGTAGCGGCCGACAAGAGATACTCCTTCGGCACGGAAATGGTCATCGAAGGTTACAGCAACGGAAAATCCATAAAAGTCCTCGACAGGGGTGGTGCGATCCGCGGAAACAAGCTGGACGCGTTCTTCCATACTCACCAGGAAGCTCTTGTGTGGGGAGTCAGACACATCGATGTCAAAGTCCGCGATATATAGTTCAGAAGATCACGGCCAGATTTGGTTTTCGAGCCAGTGGTCTGCCAGTAAGGCAAAGTCTGCGAAGTCGATCTGATTGTCGCTGTTCAGGTCGGCCGGCGTCATCAGCGTCTGGTCGAAGATGCCCGTGCCATTGGTAGCAACGTGTGCGATTTCCGGCTGAGTGAGGGCGTAGTCGTAAATGCGGAAGTCATCAATCAAGCCGTCGTAGCCGCCGTACCAGCCGGAGCCGATTTCAAATGATGTGATTCCTGAGATGGGCGAGTTTGCTCCGTTACGGCTGTCGTATAGAAGGCCGTTAAGAAAAATCTGCATTGTCCCGGCATCGGCGTCTTTTGTGAAGGCCCAATGGTTCCATCGGCCAAACCATTCACTTGCATATCGATGGTTTCCGCTGAGCCGGTTATCGAAAGACCATGGCCGGCCGCAATCCCAATTGTACTCGCCGGGCCGTCTCCAGCAGCCAAGGTTAATAGCTATCGCGGGATCATCGCCGCCGTAGGTATAGTTGGAGCAGCAGAGCGTGTCGGTATGATGTGGCGAGTCTGCTCCATATTGCCAGAAAGCGATAGTAATTCCTGAGCTGATTTCCGAGAACAAAAAAGGGGCACGGATTATTTCCACTGCGTCTTCGTTGCCATCGAAGCTGATTGCCTGGCCGTACACGCCCTGGGTATAGGTCGGTTTGCCTCTCGTCCGGCCGTGGGCGATGCCGGCGCTGTCGTTGGCGTAGTACTCGAACTCGTACCAGGCCACCGGTGCGTTGGGAGCGGCCACGGGATAAATATTGTATCCTGTATCGAGCCAGCTAAATGTTATCTCTTCAATATCTTCGAAATTGACAAGACAATCGCTGTTGAAATCTGCATCGGGTATGTTTTCTTCCAGGCATCGGGACGAGTACAATCTTATATCATCGAAGTAAATAGTGCCGCCGCCACTAATGTATGGTTTATTGGGCGCAGTAAAACCAATCGAGATACTCTCGATATTACTCAGGTTTAGATCGTTAAGGTCCTGCAGCTCGATTCTCCAGGGATGCCATGTTTCGTCTATTAGATCGTTGGCGTCACCGAGATATGGCACGATAGTCTCAGAATTCCCATCATTCAGAACAAGATACATCTGTGCGGCGTTATTAGATGGCTCGCCATAGAAGAATAATTCCAATACCTTCGCGCCGGTTGCCGCCCAGTCCTGTGGCGGATTAAACGTTCGCACCGTCTGGGAATAGACAGAATTGTTATTATACGAGTATGAGAATCCCATCGACTTCTTGCTGCATTCGTGAGCCTGATCCGTCGAAAGATGAACGCCGGCGTTTTTCCACGTATCATATATCCTGTTGTGATTTGGATCGGTCGGCGGAAGGGAGTTGTACTGCTCAAAATCGTCAATAATCAGATGATCGGTTGTCGTGAAGCTCCAGGCTTCGCCGGGCCAGACATTTTGATCGTTGACTTCGTAGATCCCCCAATAATAAGTTGTGCCTAATTCGAGGACGCCGGGATCGAATGAATTGGCGTCCTGCAACTGTGGGGGCTCGCTTGGGCCTCCTGCACTTGCACCTACGTAAGAAAAATTAGTGCCGAAATAAACAATGTGTTTTACTGCGGATTGTCCCGGCGACCAGCTTAAAATCGCATCCGTCGGAACATTTTTAGCGCCATCGACGGGAATAGGATTGCAGGCCGTCTCGCCGCAATCGGTGCAGATTCTCGCTCGCACGTTGGCTATATCGAACCCGGGAGCTTCTCCGCCGGTGTCTATTCCGAGTATGCGGACCGCGCGTGGTTCGAACGGCAATTCAATACCGGAAATGTCAAAGCCTATCTCAGTCGGATCCACTCCGCCGCCGGCGGTTCCGGAATTCGCGATGCCGATCAATCGCTCCTGTCCGGCACCGTCTGTAATGAAAATAAGGGCCTGTTCCTTCACCGGTCCCAGCTCGATAAGCTTTATATCATTACCCGGGCCATCGATAATCGGGCCGCGAAACTGCACTTCGACCCAATGGTCCGGCGGCAGAGTGACCCCCGACATTTCCGACAGGGGAGGGCCAACAAGCCACTTTTCCGGAATAACCCGAATCGGCCCTTGATATGTCCCCTCGGCATCCATGCCTGTCCAGCAGCTATCATCGGCATCATAGGCATCGAGCAAATAACATGGATATTCGAACGCTCCCTCTTCGGCCAGTGTAGCTGCCCCGAGCGAGAGAGCCAAATAAATAGCCGCTAAAGTTAACAAGTAGCCCTTTTTCATATCTTACCCTCCAGCCCCGGCACAGAACCGGTGCAGGAATAATCCATGTCGATTCACCCCCTAATACCCAGAAGAAATTGTATCATTTAAGCACATGAAATGCAAGAAAAATGATATTGATATTACTATTGATTGCAACTGAACCACAGGCACATGGAAAAAACTTGATATGTGAGGGATTGCTGTTAAACTTCCGGCTGCACTTCGTTGTGCTTCGTTCGCGAGCCATATAGCTCAAATACAGGTGCTATATGGGTTATGAGATATGAATAAAGACTATAGGAAGGATTACCAACGATGACTGATTACTCGATAAGCCCGGCAGGTGAAAAATTTGCTATTCCCGAAGAAGACAAACACGATGCGGAGTTCGAGCGTGTGGCGTTACTGGCCGAAGCGGCACGTAACGACGGCAAAAAAATCGTTGTCGTCATGGGGGTGGGCTTTGTGGGTGCTGTAATGGCGGCGATTATTGCCGATACTGTCGATAACCAAACCGGTAAGCCGGGCAAGTTCGTTATAGGCTGTCAACGGCCCAGCGTCCGGAGCTACTGGAAAATCCCATTGCTGAATCGAGGTGTATCGCCCGTAAAGGCCGAGGACCCCGAGGTTGAGCCGATGATTGCCCGCTGTGTGCTCGATAAGAAGACGTTGATCGCCACCTACAACAGCGACTGCCTCAAATTGGCGGATTGTGTAGTTGTGGATGTTCAGTGCGACTATACGAAAAATGACCTCGGCAATATGCGGACAGGCGAAGCGGAAATGGGGGCCCTTGAGGCGACAATCAAGACCATCGGCGAGAAAGTGCCGCCGGATTGCCTGACATTGATTGAGACAACAGTCGCGCCGGGGACGACGGAATTTGTGGCCTGGCCCATTATGAAAAAAGCCTTTACCGAGCGAGGTATAGAGACCGAACCGCTGCTGGCCCATAGTTTCGAGCGTGTCATGCCCGGCAGGCAATACGTTGCATCTATCCGGGATTTCTGGCGGGTCTGCTCCGGTTGTAACAGTCAGGCCAGAGACCGCGTCGAGAAATTTCTACGCGAGGTGCTGAACACCGAGGAATTTCCACTGACCGTAATGGATCGTCCGATCGAATCCGAGACCACCAAAATTGTCGAAAATTCTTACCGAGCCACAATCCTGGCATTCCTCGATGAGTGGAGCTTGTTTGCCGAGCGCAACGGCGTGGACCTGATCAAGGTGGTCGAAGCAATCAAGGTTCGCCCCACGCACAGCAATATGATCTTTCCCGGCCCCGGCATCGGCGGATACTGCCTGCCCAAGGACGGCGGCCTCGGATACTGGGCATATAAACACATCCTCGGTTTCGATGATGACATATTCAAGATATCAACTACAGCAATCGACGTTAACGACACACGCGGCCTGCACGTAGCAACGCTTACAAAGGATGCTCTTGAAGGTATGGATCGCCAAATCGCCGGAGCCGCTGTGCTTCTGTGCGGTGCAAGTTACCGACAGGATGTTGCCGACACGCGCTACAGTGGCTCGGAGATAGTCGTTCGAAAGCTCACCGAAATGGGGGCCGAGATGCGAGTGCACGATCCGTATCTGGAACACTGGTACGAGCTGGAAACACAGGACACCTACCCGGCCCCGGGTCATTCCTGGTCAAGATTTTTCCGAAATCAGGATGGTCTGGTAAATATCCGGGTCCGGAGCGACCTGGCCGAAACACTTGCCGGTGCGCAGGCAATCATATTGGCTGTGCCGCATGCGCCTTATCTGCAACTTGATCCGGAAAAAATAGTCGAATGGGCGGGCGAACCGCTGGCGGTAATTGACTGCTTCGGCATATTAGACGATGAGAGAATTCGTCGCTATATAGAACTCGGATGTGAAGTAAAAGCGTTAGGCCGGGGGCATATCCAGCGGATAAAGGACGAAGTCAATAAAAGTTAAAAGGTAAAAGTAAAAACGCAAGGGAGTCTGTAGACGTGGACATGACAGATATTAAGGACAAACGAATCGCCGTTCTCTCGCCGATTGCCTGGCGGACGCCTCCGCGTGCCTATGGCGCCTGGGAAACCGTCGCCGGCAATATTGCCGAGGGGCTTGTCGCTCGCGGCTGGAAGAATGTTACGCTATTTGCCACGAAAGAATCAATTACGTCGGCGAAACTTCAAGGCTGGGTCGAAAAGGGCTATGAAGAAGACAAGTCGCAAGTCCCGCTGGTCTCGACGTGCCTGCACATATCCAAAGTGATGCAGCGGGCCGGTGAGTTCGACCTGATTCACAACAATTTCGATTATCTACCCCTGACCTATCTTCCGCTGATAAAGACGCCGATGCTGACCACTATCCACGGTTTTTCCGAACCGGACATTCTGCGTGTGTACCGTGATCATAAAGACACTTATTATGCCTCCATTAGCGATTCCGACAGGGACCCCGAACTGCCTTATCTGGCGACCGTTTATAACGGAATCGACCTATCGAACCTTACCTTTCGACCAGAGCCCGGCGATAAGCTCGTCCACTACGGACGGATACACAACGACAAGGGGAC
>JBARRE010000067.1:0-1738 GCA_049644065.1 Sedimentisphaerales bacterium
TTAGGTGAGAATTATGAAGATGTAAATAACGCTGCCGATGGTACATCACAGGTACCTGCAACCTATGATCCCGGTACACTTGAACGGGAGAAGGTTTATTACTGGCGCGTCGATGAGTTCGACGCCGAAAATACGTATAAAGGTGACATCTGGAGCTTTACGACTCCCGGTGCGGTAGGTAATCCGGTACCAGCCAATGGTGCAGTGGATGTAAAGATGACGGCGACTCTTAGCTGGACTCCGGCAGATAATGCCGCTTCGAGCGATCTGTACTTCGGCGCCGATGCCGATGTTGTGCAGAATGCCACAACGGTTTCACCGGAATACAAGGGTAACAGGGCATCAGGTTCCGAGAACTTCGGTCCCGTAGAACTTGGGTGGAACAGTACCTGGTATTGGCGCGTGGACGCGGTCTATAGTGACAGTATAGTGAAAGGCCTTGTATGGAGCTTTACTGTAGCTGACTTCATTTCAGTGGAAGATTTCGAGGATTACGACATTGGTAACAACGAGATATGGTGGGTGTGGAAAGATGGGCTTGGTTATGCCGAACACGATAATGAACCGGCCTACCCCGGCAATGGGACTGGTTCGGCCGTGGGCGACGAGACAACTCCTTCTTATTGCGAGGAAACGATTGTCCATGGTGGCGGAAAGTCAATGCCGGTGGTTTATGACAATAATAAACAGGGCTACTCGAATTACTCTGAAGTGGAGCTGACATTGGATTATCCGCGCGACTGGACTGAGCAAGATGTGAGCAAACTGATGATTTGGTTCAGGGGCATTTTGAATAATGATGCTGAGCCGATATATGTGGCTATATCCAATAGCACCGGCGTATCTGCGATAGTGGTCCATAATGATCCGGCGGCGACACAGATCGGATCCTGGACAGAATGGGTGATAGACCTGCAGAGCTTTACTGACCAGGGAATTGATCTTACCGATGTTGACAGGATTGCAATTGGTATCGGCACTCAGGGCAATATGACAATTCCCGGTGGAGCAGGTAAGATGTACATCGATGACATTCGCCTGTATCAATAAAGAGTAGATGCTGCTGAAGAGTAAACACTGCTTTTGTGAAAGTGATGGCAGGACTTGAATTTTTTCGGAGTCAAGATGTGTTCTTGTACGTGACCAAAGCGGAAATAGTTATTTCTAACTTTTTTAAAGGAGGACTATTATGTACAGAAAATTGATTTATTTATTTTCTGTTGTTTTGGTGCTGGGCGTGGCAGGCAATGCCTCAGCGGATATGGTGGCGCACTGGAAGCTTGATGAGGGTTCCGGTACTACTGCCTTCGACACATCTGGCAATGGTAATAATGGTACATTCACTGGCGACCCGCAGTGGGTGGCAGGATATTACGGTGGCGCCCTGGAATTTGATAGTACTAATGACAATATTGATTGCGGGAATGACGATAGCTTAAACATCACGGATGAAATCACACTGTCAGCCTGGATTAATATGACACAGCGTCCAGACGTGGATAATTGGTACACAATTCCGTGGAAGGAAAACGCATATTCTATGTACTTGTATGGCGTAGACAATACGTTAACAACTTTAGGTGCGGATTTCTGGCTTGATACCGGAAGAGCCGATATCTGGAATGGACCGGACATAGACATTCCTCCAAATGATTGGACACATATAGCAGTAACATTCAATGGTACAGATTTTGAATTTTATGTGAATGGTGAACATGATTATACACAAAATGAACCA
>JBARRE010000068.1:0-13986 GCA_049644065.1 Sedimentisphaerales bacterium
GATGTTAGAGGATTCGTATCGATTGAAAACTCGCCGGCCGCTTTGACGAATGTCGCTTCGGCCCGGGCGGTCCGGTCGATATCTTTCAACCACAGCATCGCCCGCATAAGCGGCGCCATTCCTTTTGCCGTCGAGATGAGAATGTCACGGACGAGTTTCTTATTGGCCGCCGCGGCGATGTAGCCCTGCCTGAGCCGGATCAGCATCGCTTTAAGTTCACGCTCGCATTGAATTCGTACGTCTTTTTTGTCGAATGCCAGAGGTGCATATGGGTCGTCGCCCATGACAGTCTCGTGGGCCAGTTGGAAATCCAGAAACTCGACGCCGAATACGTCCCGTGACCGCTCGATATAAGATTGCGTCATAAGCAGCGGCGGCGAGATTTTCTTTCTGCTCATCGGCTTTGCCAGCGAGGCGACGGCGTTGAGCGAAGCCAAGGTCTGACTGCCGAGGACCAGTACGGTGTTAATGTCGCTCTGTCCGGGCCTGAAATCCTCCGTCAGGCTGCTGCCGACGACAGTAATGTTCTGCAGGTTGTCGCCGAGGGCTGTTAAAAGCCTTTCGGCGAAGGCCTGTACAGAATCACGAATCTGCATATGCAGGGCGTCAATTTTGAGGTTGGTTTTGTTTTCAGTCATTTTGCTTTTACCTCTTTGGTTTCAGGAACAGATTCAAACTGCAATTAGTCTACATTATTTTCACGGCTGAGACAACCATCAGGCCCAATTGACAGAAAAGATGTCAAATTGACAGCTCGGAAAATAGAATGATGCCGTCTATATGGCGATTTTGCGGTATTTTTGCGGACTTTCGGCGGGCCGAAAATCTGGTACATATTTTGCTTATTCCACATTAATGCTGAAATTCTCGGAACCTCCGAACAAACTGAGCTTAGGTGGAATTTGCCAAGCCGTTTTTCATATTCCGTTGCCGTGTATATCCGCTTCGTTTTTTACGTAACGTGCTTGAAATCAAGGAGCATAACTTTGATCTCGCGATTTCCGCTGTTAATTTAATCTTCGCTTTGATTCATATGAGGTTGGACTCTGGGCGAAGGCATAACTTTGATTTTCACAGAGCGCGGCTGCTCATTCTCATTAGGCTGAGGATTCTCTCGACTAATTAGAAAATAGGAGTTTGCTACATCGCAAGAATACGGTCGATGCGTTCGGACAGATCCGTCAGATAAGCTTTGTCGCCGCCGCTTAGTTCAGGGGTCAGGAAGCCATCGTAGCCGACCTCTTCCAGCGCGAGCCGGACCTGCTTCCAGTTCACATCGCCTTCGAGCAGGTTTGTCCATTGATAGCCCTTGCGCTTGAAGTCTTTCAGATGGATCCTGACGATGCGTTTGCCCAAGGTGCGAATCCAATCCTGTGAGTAGCCGTAGAGAATGACATTGCCGACGTCGAAATAGGCCTTGAGCCACGGGCTTTCGAACTCATCGACGTAACGGGCGAACTCCAGCGGGCTCAACAGGAATTTGTTCCATACGTTCTCGACGGCGATTACTATGCCGAGCTGCTCGGCCAGCGGCAGGAGTTTGCGTATATGCTCCTGCGAGCGCTTGTAGGCATCGCCGTATCCGACGTCCTCGTTGACAATCGCGGGCACGAGAAGTACCGTGTCGGCGCCGAGGGCTTTTGCGCTTCGCAAAGCTGTTTCCATGCCGGCCAGGCCTTTGTCTATGACCTTGGGATCGGGATCGGAAAAAGGTGCTCCCCAGCCGCCGTAGACAATCGAATGAATCGGAACACCGGCTTCGCGTGCCAGTCTGCCGAGCTGCCGTGCCGCATCGAGGTCCTTCATGGGAGAACCTTCGATTCCCTCGAATCCGCACTCTTTCGCCAGCTTGAATTTGTCCGCATCGGAAAGGTTTTTGGGCAGCATTCCTAATTGCAGCGCTTTGCGCAATTTGGTTCCTTTTTGACCGGCTCGTGCTGCGATTGACCGGCCCAGCAGCCCTGTTGCAACCGTAGCCGTAGCGGCGTATTTTAAAAAACTGCGACGTTCCATTATGCTGTCTTTCATGAGTCTATCTCCAACTTGCTAAATATGTTTAATGGTTATTACATTACTTATTAGCCTGTGCCTGTGTTAATACTGCTCCTGTAAGACTTTTGGCAATATACCAGTTTCCCCGAAGAATCCAAATTGAAAAAATGAATCATTGACAAAATAGGGTATTTATTATTCTGGCGGAGGACATTTCAGCGGGACATTTTGTTAAGGCTTATTTTACCCTGTTTTGTCGCTTAAATCGGCGTGGAAATGCTATTTGTTTGTGTGGGTAAGTGCGTTTTTATTGGCCGGTCCCATAAAAGGATAAAGTTTTTCCCATTTTTTTGCCGAAGAACATAAAAAGATGTTCTGCTGGTTTTATAACGCTAAGAAGGCGTTTTCCGCAGTAAAAAAGGATTTTTTCGGGTCACCCATTTTGTGGGTTGGAGAAACACAATGAAGACCATAGCGGTTGTCAATCAGAAAGGTGGTTGTGGCAAGACAACAATATCGATAAATCTGGCGAGTTCTCTTGCTGGGGCCGGCCAGCGAGTCTTACTTGTCGATATGGACTCTCAATCGCATTGCGCGGTTGGTCTTGCTGTGCCCGAAGAACAGATCGAGCAAAGCATATACGATGTTCTGATCAGCAGAAGCAGAAACGAACCTATAAAGCTAACGGAGATACTCTGGCAGATTAGCGACAGGCTGGAGCTGGCTCCGGCCAGCATAGATCTGTCTGCATTTGAGCAGCAGATGGTTGGCATTAGCGAGCGTGAGTGCTGCCTGAAAGAAGCCCTGGACGACATGAAGGACAATTATGACTACACGATAATCGATTGTCCTCCGGCCGTGGGTTTGTTGACCTTCAATGCTTTAAGGGCGGCGACTGATGTTATCGTTCCGGTCGAGACCGGCTACTTTGCCCTGCACGGGCTTAGCAAGCAGCTCGAGACCCTGAGTATTCTCTGCAGGCGAAGCGACCAGCAGGTGAATGTCAAGATCCTAGCCAGTATGTATGACATCAGGACCAAGATGGCCAGAGAGATATTGGCCGATTTGCGCAGCCGTTTCGGCGACAAAATGCTCGATACAATCGTGAGCTTCAATACCAAAATCAAAGAGGCGTCGAGTTTTGGCCAGCCCGTCAGCGAATATGATCCTGCGAGCAAAGGCCGGAAAGATTTTAGTGCTCTGGCCGAGGAAATCCTGGGCACGAACACGAAGCAGCAGCGCAGTGGGTTTGTCAATTCCCTGGCCGACCAGCTCGAATCCATCAGCGCCACTGCCGATGAACTGCTGGAGGCTGCAAAGCCGCCGGTAAAAGTTGTTGAGCCGGTTCAAGTCGAACAGCCCGAACCCAGTCTGCGTGAAGATGAGCTTACCTTGGCCGAAGCTCCTATCGTGCTGGATCTCGAAGAAGAGATGGAAGTTCATGAAGTCATAGCTCCCGAAGAACCACAGGCGGCTGAGGCACCTGAGGCGGAGACTTTAGAGAAGAGTACTTCCGCCAAGCTTTCAGAATATTACGGTGTCAGTCAGATTAATGATGCCGTAGTATTCGTGACATTGTATCCTCGTGCTCAGAGCGTTCAGGTTGCCGGTGACTTTAATAACTGGCAGCCGGAACAGACTATGATGGAGAAAGTGGGCGACAGCGGCGTCTGGCAGACCCAAATGAATCTGGACCCGGGACGATATCGCTATAGGCTCGTTGTTGACGGCCAGTGGCAGCAGGATCCGTATAACGAGTCAACGGAAATGAATCCGTTCGGTGGTTTTAACTCAGTTATCGAAATATAATAACAGAATACGCTTTTTCCCACGGCAGCATAAGTTTCTACAGTTTTGCTCGCCTGTTCGGGCATAAGTTTTGGAGGGTAAACAGCTTACTACCATTGCAAAAAAAATCTTTTTTTTATTTGCCATTAACGTCCTATAAGATTACAATTAACAGTGCGAGGAGCAAGATGAATGGATTCTGATCGTTTGCTCAGGAAGGCAAACGGCCGTGTTACAAGGATTGGTTATAATTGCCGGTTGGTAGAGAATGGAAACTCAAGGCAGTTTAAAACGGATTGCTGTGGTTCTTGCCGTCGTAGCGGGATTCACTTTTTCGATCGTATCACGCCAGTCTATTATTCACAGCGATAGCGATATAAGCGGGACTACCAGATGATTTTACGGAGGAAGAAAGGAGGCGATTAGAGCAGGAAAACAACACTTATTTTATGATGCCAGGAGGGTGTTTGTATGGATGAGTTAAAGATGAAACGGAATTTCAATTAAGGAGAATGATAATGAAAAGGTTAATTGCAGTGTTGATTCCTGTATTGATGGTTGTGGGAGGCGCTTACGCAACCGGTAGTATTCCTACTCCCACCCCTAATCCTGTCAATACACAGATTGGGATTGAAAATAACATTGACACCAGCCAGGTCCAGAATGTTTCTCTCGTGGGCGGTGGTGTTTCGAGCTCTGTAGCCGAAGGAGGTGACTCGAGTTCTACGGCTTATGGTGGCAAATCCAACTCTGATGCAGCCTCCAGTTCGGGAGCAAGTATTAATACCACTTCAGTTTCAAATTACGAGACGCGCACGCCGCCGCTTACTGTGTTTCCGTCTAATTTGCCCTATTGGAATCATGGTGGATGGGGTACGGTAAAGGCCTACTTCCCCAATGGTCCGAACAGTGATGAACAGATTTATGAGCGGGCGTTTGATCCTAATAGTGAAAGTGATATGAGAGAACTCAGGGGCGTTATTGAAGCATTGTCTTATGAAGGTCCACTGGAAGCTTTAGGAGGCATTCTGAATGGCGTTGGAGCTATATTCGGGGGACCTGATAATTACCATCACGGCAGAGGATTAGAAATAGCAAGTTCGCTCGTTCGGACCCGCAGACCCAAAGGAAAACCTCTTTTAGTCTTTATCGATACCAATGTGGATACGAACCTTCTGAGGAAAGCGGGTTATGCTTATGTTGGAAAAGTAAGTATGGAAGGTAAGATCGATCGGAACTGGGACCAGGTATATGATGCTGCTGTAGCGGAAACTTTGCCGTGGGACGTGGATATCCTGCTAATCTCCGGGGGCATGAAAGGTGTCACGGTCGGCTCCAATACTTCCTTCCCCGGTGCCGCCGGCGGTTACAGCCAGGCCAACTATTCTGTTTCTTTGTTCGGCTCAGCCTCAAGCGGCATTACAGAAGGTAAGGGAAAGGCTATGTTGAGTGCTCAAGGTTATAGATTTTGGCCAAAGGCTGCCCAACGCAGAAGAATTCCACAGGCCTTCTACGATAGAATTCGTGCTCAGTTCGCGACCCGGCTGTCTGAGCCGACTGTGCAGAGACAGAGCAGCGTGGGGGTTTCACGACGAGCCGTTCCTGCGCCGACTGCGCAGAGGCAGAGCAGCGTGGGGACTGCACGACTGGCCGCTCCTGTGCCAAGAAAAAAACAAGCCCCGGGAGTGGAAATTAGTCAGGAGCTTTATGACTTGGCGGAGTTTAATGAGAACCAGCGAATAGAGCACTTGACAGTAAAGTAGTTTTAGTGGAAGCCAGTAGTTTCGAAAGAAACTGCCGTGATTACATTGCCCAGGAGAACAAAAATAGAATGGAAAGGAGGTTGCCTATCGAGTGAACGGCAATTGGATTATCCGTTATCCTGGTATTGCTGATTGCTGATTAGCAGTCCGGATAGAATCTGAAATGTATATGAAAATGGAGTTTAGAAAAATGCTTAGAGGTTTCTCACTTTCAGTGGCGGTCATTCTGTTGCTGTCCTCTGGCGCTTTTGCAGCCATTGGCCAGGCAGAAGGTTTTTCGATTGGTGCACTGAATATGGTCCAAAGGGTCGGGGGAGCCGGCTGGGCGGAAGGTGGAAATATGGTAATGGTCGGCCACAGCCAGAAGGTACACGCTGCGGGCACAACGGCCATACAGAAAGAAACAGGCATATTGACCCAGGGTGCAAGGGCTGTTGGCATATGCGGCGCGACAAAGATTCTGCAGAATGCGTCGGTTTACGGCCGGCAAGGACAAATTGTTGCGAGCGGAAGACCCGGCTTTCAAGCACAGGGACAAAGTCTCACTGTTGGTCTTGATAATGTAGTACGTAAAGCCGGCGGTATTGGCGGGGCGGTAGGCGCGCAGGGTTTCGTTGGGGCACAGAATCAGGTTATGATTACTCCCAATGGAACCGGTGCGAATTACCAGGTTGTCGGCGCGGCACAATTTGCATCGGTGTCCGGCGGCCCGGGCTCCAATGTTGTAGTTAACAATACTCTGGACGTTAAAATGGGTCAGAGTCAAATTGTTACAGGCAGCTACGCACCTCCAAAGCCAAAGCCTACTTATAAACCTTAATTGACGACCGGCGTGACCATGAGGAGTTATAAAAGACTTTCTTTATGGTCTCGTTTTGAAGAGCTTTAAAGTCAGCCTCCTGCTTTAAGGAGTGCGTAATCTGGCTTTAAAGCTCCGTTTTTTTCTTCTATGTCCCCCCACGAAATCTGCCTAAAAGACGGCTCTTGCTCTATGTGCGGCCGGCGTGCTTGCCGTGAATGGAAAGGTCGCCCGTTCGAAAAAGGGAAAAAGTTTAGCAAAGTCAAATATTTTCTATACCCAAATTCCTGTTCTGGTGTGTAATAGGACGAAGAGTGATTACTTTTCATACAGGCGTGCACGATGATAGAAGATAAGCTGCTTATTCTCAGGTTCAAACAGGGCCATCATGAAGCCTTGAGGCAGATCTACGACAAGTACAAGGTCGAGCTGCTTAAGCTGACTGTAGTGCTCATTGGCAACAGGAATATGGCTGAGGATATAGTTCATGATGTTTTTGTAAAGTTTGCCGAATCAGCCGATCGTATCAAACTGACCGGCAATTTGAAGAACTATCTGGTTACGAGCGTGATCAATCGCATACGCAATCACCTGCGTGACAGCAACAGACATCGTGAGACTGTTCTCGACGGCGCGGAACTGCTTGCTTCGTCCGAACGAGGCCCCCGCCAATGGGCGGTCCTCGGCGAGCAACTGACGCTCCTGAGCAGGGCTTTGCAGGAGTTGCCGTACCAGCAGCGGGAAGTAATCTGCTTTCGGATGGAAATGAACATGACGTTTCGCCAAATTGCAGTACGACAGGACGCGTCCGTAAATACGGTCAAAGGCCGATACCGGTATGGCATAACAAAACTGCGGTCGTTGCTAAACGGTGAGGTGGAAAAATGAAACCCGCAGATGAGATAAGACAATTATTCAAAAACGCTGAGCTTGGCATCGATCCGAATGCCGACGAGAAGGTATTCGAAGATGTGTTCGGCGCTCACAAAGAAACTACAGAAAACACGCCGGCTATGCCGGAGATATGGAGAATACTCATGAAAAGTAGAAAAGCACAGTTTACCGCTGCGGCGGTGGCAGTACTGGCAACTTACTTGTGTCTGCAGATACCGAAAAGCCTTGTGGCCCCGGCGTATGCTTTGCAGGACACCATCGAGGCCCACAACTCGATTCGCTACCTTCACGTCAAAGAGTTTAGCATGGTCGGTGAGGAGAGATGGGACTCAGAGTCCTGGATAGAGTGTGACGAATATGGAAAATCCACGCGATTCAGGCATCAGGCCTATCGGATCTCAACCGATGAACAAATAGGACCGCTTACCATTATAAATGACGGCGATGGGGTAGATGCCTGGCTGCCGAACCTCAACTTGTGTTTTAGAAGATCAGGTAAATCAGTGAGTGCGAGTTTATTCCTGCAATGGGAGATATCTGAGGTTGACCCAAAGCTGGTATGCGAGAAGTTGCGTGAGCAGGCCAGAGACGGCGAGATAATATTAGATGTAAATGAGCCGGACCAAAAGAATGAGCCTATTGTTTTTGTTGTGACTTATCCTCCTGAAAGTCTGTCAGCCAATTGGAAGAAGGTGCTGTACATCGACCAGGCGACCAGATTGGTAAAGAAGGAAGAGAAGTTTGAGATGCAGGACGGCCAGTATAAACACAAACGGACGGCTGAGTTTTTCGATTACAACCAACAGATCGATCCGGAGATGTTTAATCTTGACCGAGAGCTGCCGGAGAATGTGATTTGGATAGACCAATCTGAAAAAGAATTTGGATTGGCTCAGGGTGATATGACTGACGAGGAAATTGCCACAGAAGTGACTTTACAATTTGCTCAGGCATATATCGCCAAGGATTTTGACAAGGTTGGACAATTATTTTTGGGAGTACCTGGTTTTTTGATCGAAAAAATGTCAGGTGGAAATATGCTCAAAATTATCTCAGTTGGGCCGGTACACGCTGATCCTGATCCCGATTCGAATCAAATGATATCCTCGTGCAAAACCCTTGTCGAGTTTGGCGGACAATACTATGAATATGATTTGAAGATGTACGTGGTACCTGTTTCCGGTCAACCAGGAAGATGGATGATCTGTGGAAATACGTCTAACGCGAAACCTGCTCCGGATGAAATAACATTATCAGAAAACCGAATGGGTCCGGATGAATAGACTTCAAGAGCAAGTGATAGACATTGTTTGCCGGTTCGAGCCGGGCTTACTGCCCGGCTCTTCTATTTAAACGTGGAAAACCATGCCCTGTGGACATGGTCATAGTTGAGCCGCTTCGCGGGACTCTTCTTAAACCGCTTTCGGGGGTAAACAGAAGCCACGTCCTTTGGGCGTGGTCATTCACTGGCTCATATTCTGACTTCTGCGGGCCTCTGCAAAAGCCAGTAAACTGGCAAACGTCGCCAATAGAATCCAATAAAATCCGAGCAGAATGTTTCTTATTGTGCTTTTCTTCCCAAAAATCCGCTAAAATCTCCAAGTAATTAGACTGAAATGGTCATCTCAATTGTGTGTTTAATGAAGAATGATCATTCTTGGATATAGCCAGTGAGGTGTGAATGCTCGAAGACAAATTGCTCTTATGGAAATTTAAGCGCGGCTCAAGTGATGCGCTCGGAAGAATCTATGATAAATACGAGACTTACCTGATAACGGTTGCGACTGCTCTTTTAAATAACACGCATGCCGCTGAAGATGTGCTCCACGACTTCTTCATCTCGTTTGTAACGTCGCCTGAACGGATAAAACTCAATGGTAATCTAAAAGCGTATTTAGCAACATGTGTCGCCAACCTTGCCCGTAACAGAATCAAGAGAAAGCAACTGGAGCCGATAGCAGTAGATGATGATAGTGCATTTGAATCAGCCGCTTTGGGGCCGGATTTACTGGCAATCCAGAAAGAAGAAACGACCATACTGAACGAGGCTATGTCACATCTGCCTTATGAGCAAAGAGAAGTTGTGGTTCTTCACCTGCAGGGAAATCTGAAGTTCACACAAATAGCGGAATTAAGAAGTACTTCTGTAAATACGATCCGGAGCCGGTATCGCTACGGCCTGGAGAAACTGAGATCACTATTAAACAGCGAGGTGACCAAATGAAATCGCTTAAAGATATAGAGAATAGAGTTGCACAATTCAATGTGAATCCAAGATCAGAAATGCGAAGCAAGGTCCTCGATGAAGCATTAGAGATTCAGAGAAACCAAAAGCAGAGAAGCACCTCTGATACGTATACATGGAGAACAATCATGAAGAGTTCACAAACCAAAGTCGCTGCCGCCGCCGTTCTCATCATCGCGTGCCTGATCGGCGTGTTCATCATTAACGAAACATCAAGCGTCGCCTGGGCGATCGAGCAGAGCATCGAGGCATTGAGTAAGTACAACGCAGTTCTTATTGAAGGATCGGAGTCGTTCCTGGACGAAGACGGCAAGCTACAGATGCGAACAGGCAAAACATGGTGGGTCGCTGACGAAGATCAAACCAAGGTAAAAAAGGAACGAAACGATATAGATGGCGTCACTATTCTCATTGCCAACGGACAAGAGACCTGGCGCTATGATCCACAAACCAATACAGTGATCAAAAACCGCCCCTACGGCATGCCCGAAGGCTGGATCGGGAGCAGGATGCTGGAACAATTACAGGCCTTTCATGAATTAGGCATCATCACCCAATGGGACATAACCTACGACAATGACCCTGTCACAAGCAAACAACGGGCCTTTCTAACAGTTGCCTGGCTTGACAAACGCTATAACGGACCGAGATCCATGTGGATCGAGTTCGATGTGGAAAGCAAGTTAGTAGTTAGTTTGAAACAGTGGGAGAATGCCAACTGGGAAGGTTCGCCAAGTGCGGTGTCGGAAAAGATCACCTACTATGAAAGCCTGCCGGATAGCCTCTTTGAGTTTGAGATTCCTGAAGGCGCAACCGTGATTGAAGAATAGACAATCCGCCAATCAAATCATCATATTTAGTCGATGCGTAAAACAATCGGGGCCTATGCCGCACTGATTGGCATAGGCCCCGAACTAATGCAAATGCTGATGTCATTTCCGCAAGAGCGGTTTTACTATTCAGCAGCTTCTTCCGGCCGATTCAGCCGGATGTCATCAAAGTACATCTTGCCCGAACCGCCGGGGATTGTCATATTGCCTTTTGTCCCCAGGCCAATCGCAATCCTGTCAACGTTGGTCAGGACTATGCCCTGATCGGCAAAGGCCTGCAGCGGAATCACCCACTCGGTCCATGTGTCGATGTTCGTCGCGGCCGGATCATTGTGTACCACTACTGCAGGTTGTCCGGCAGTGTTGGATACGGCAACATACAGAGGCTCGGTAGCATTGCTCTCGATGCCGATATCCTGGTTCGCCCATTGTGCTCCCACGCTACCGGTAGTAGTAACATTGGTGAATACGGCCTGACATGTAAGAGCGGTATCATGGCTGGTTACCGCCAAACCGATATAGACGTTCGAGCTCATCTGGATGTTCTCACGTGCGCCTTGTATCTGCCACGTCGAGCCGTTGGTTGAACTGTACGCCGAAAAGTTCCCGGCCATGTCACGTTCGATCTTCACCCAGTACGGTGCGACTTCAGCAAGTGTCGTCGAGTTCGCGCTTGTGCTGACACCATCTGCTAAGATACGACGCTGGAAGGAAACACCATTCTCAGGCGTCACGACCATTGATGCGTGCACAGAGCCCGGCTCGAGGGTTTCGCGAATCATTACGCCGGCCTTTGCCCATGGGTTGGTGTTATCGACACTGGTCACCTTGGCCTGGATCGAGCCGACGCCGGTGAGCGTCTTATATGCATAGTGGAACTCGTCCGCATTAACCCAGATATCAGCGCCCGAGCCGGTCATAGTGTAGGTGCCAACCGGGCCCTCAACGAAGCTGCCGACGGCTGCCGGGTAACCTCTGAACCAAATTGACAATTCCGCAACGCCTTCTGCAGTCCAGTCGCGTACGGCACTTAACGTCAGCTCCACTTCCGAATACTTCGAGAAGCCCTGCTTGTTGTTGTCGAAGACAATCGGCATTGATTGAAGGCCGCCGTTGATGATTGTCTCCTCGGTATAAGAAAGGGTTGTTTCATCGCCGACAGCAGAGCCGGTGCCGTTACCAGGAACGTAACCGGGAGTACCCGGCGCACCGGCGCCAAGCCCATCGTGCCAGGCAAACCATATCTGGTTCTCGCCGGTGTTGTAGTCCTCGAAATCGTCTATGACAAAGAAATCGCCGGTCGTAAAGCTCCAGACGTTACCTTCCCAGGGACTATCGGGATTGGTGCCGTTGGCCTCATCGATCCGCCAGTAGTACGCAGTATTCAATGTAAGCATACCGGGATCGTAGCTCTCCTCGCCAAGGGCCTTGGCCCCCTTATACTCTGGTGAAGCCTTGGTTGCATTCTTGACGGCATCCGCATCAGAACCGAAGTACACCTCGTGCGAATCGGCGACGGCTCCCGCAACCCAACCAAGAACCACCGACGGTTTTACATCCACGTCACCATCGGCCGGATTCGGGCCGGTTACGGCACCCTCGGTAGTGAAGCTCCAGACATCGCCTTTATACGTACCGGCGCCATCGAACTCATCGACGCGCCAGTAGTACGTTTTAGCCAATTTGAGATTGCTGGGAGTATAGCTTACAACCCCTATGAGTGCTCCACCCGTAGCATTATTTACAGTGTCAAAATCTTCGCCGAAGTACACAGTGTGCAGTTTCGCGCCGAAGCCCGGCGTCCAAGTTAGTGTAGCATTCATAGGCACAAGCTCGGCGCCGTTGTCCGGGATGGGACCGTAGGAACTCTTGGATGGAATCGAAAAGCTCCAGACATCGCCCTGATAGACGGTTTCATCCGGCGGCGCATTCACCTCGTCAATTCGCCAATAATAAGTTGTCCCGGGAACAAGACCATCCGGATAAGGATATCCCGGAAAGCCGGCTATATAAAACGTTGTATTCAAGTCCAGGTTGATCCGGAACTCATTCGAATCTCGTGTGGCTTCGTTGACGTCGTCGAAATTCTCACCCAAATATAAATCGTGCGATGCTGCAAACTCTCCGGGCTTCCAGCTAAGGGTTACCCACGTTGCCTCGACCAGGTCGCCGTTGGCAGGACCCGGACCACTACTGTATCCAGGTCTTACTGCTTCGCCGGAGAGAAACAGATATCCAAATCCGAGACTCTGGTCATGAGCTTCCCGGCTGGTCCAGGTCATCTGGATTTCCCGGTCACCGTTGTCAGTATCGTCAAGAACGGGATGGAAACCAATGTTATTGCCTACTGAAAAGTCTAATGAAAGCATTTGTCCGTATTCGATAGAGGCTTCGCAGATGTATCCATCATCAGTTATGGTGGAGGCTACCTGTAGGTAATCAATCGCGCTCTGACCACCACCATCCATGTTGCACCAGTTCCATGTCTGGTCAGTGAAATCAAAACCGTACTGGTAATGTTCATCATGTCCTCCAACTGCGTTTAGCGTAGAGAAAAAGATTTCTACAGCGTCCGCATTCCAGATATCGCCGCCGGTTTTATTCTGGGATAACGTATCGTCTTTCACAATCACTGCCATATAGATGTTCTCATCATCCCAAAGCACATAGAATTCAGCGCTAAGGTCATCGGGGCCGTCCCAACTGGCCTGTCCAGAATTCAATTGCTCTTCCACATCAAGAACTGCCGGGGTCATAGCATCAAGATTCCAGTCGTTCAGATTTCCGTCAATTGTAACAGAACCCCTGACACAATCTATCACCAGATCTTCTCCAGTGAGTGGATGTTGTGCAGGTGGGTCCGCCATCGCCAAACTCATGCTGAGCAAAGTGAAAATTCCCACGAAAAGACATTTCTTAGCTAACATTTTATTCCTCCTAATTTTAACTGAAAACTGATAGGAAATTTCGCTCCGGCCACACACCGAAGCCCGACTTCCCGGGATTTTTCTCATTATAAGAGCTGTTAATTGCTGAGAAGTATGAATATGAAGTTGCGAAACACAAAGCCAGGTTCTTACTTAAAACTCTACGGCTGGTGCAATACATAACAACTCCTCCGTATTATGTACAAATAATAAACTCGTCTTCTGGGAGACAAAAATCGATGTATCCGCCTCCACAGACACAAGCTTCACCGAATATACTATCTATACCAATAATTCGCTTTCCCGTCAAGGAAAAAATCCATGTGATTGGCAATATTTTGTGAAAATAAGTTATCTGTACTTATGTCAAGAAAAAGCCTTAAATAGCTTTATAATATTGTTTTTTTAGGACTATTCTCTGGGTTATTGACTCGATTTGATATCAGAAAGGATCAGGATAGCACAGAATCAGGGAAACAGCAGCAAGTTCGGGACTGCCGGCAGGCCGGCGGTTATTGCTCAGCGAGGTATATAAGTTATCTCCAGTATTGGCGCGGAATCGCTGTCGCGGTCAAATGAAGAGATATTTCGGTAACCGCTCTGAGAACTCGTGCCACACAAAATTGCCGCCGAAAATCCCGCCGAATAGTCCGTAACTTTTACATTTCTCCCAAACAGGCCTTTTTTCTTCAAAAGCAGTATCATCCCAACAATACAGTTATAATACCTGTGACTTTTGCGTAGGGGT
>JBARRE010000069.1:0-1795 GCA_049644065.1 Sedimentisphaerales bacterium
CGACTATGTCGAGTCCCACAATCTGGAAGGTCAGGAGAAAGAAGATTATATCGAAAAGTTCAAGCGAGAGCACCCGCTGCAAAAGGTGCATGTCTCAGATGTTGCTGCGCATATCGAGCATATGATAGAACTGGTTGGGATCGATTACGTCGGCCTGGGCTCTGATTACGACGGCGTCGGAGACAACCTGCCTGAGGGCCTGGAGGATGTATCCTGCTATCCGAACCTTATCTACGAGCTTTTGAAAAAGGGCCGCTCGGAAGAAGACATCAGAAAAATCTGCTCCGGCAACTTTCTCCGCGTCTGGGCGGAGGTTGAGAGAATCGCTCGTGAGCTGCAATCGAGCCAGGGACGTGTTTAGCCGGGGAAGAGCCATCCCCATCCCGATACACGACAATCGAGATGAGGCTGCTACCCAATAGAATTGAAGTAAAAACGTGTGGCCAACGTGTCGAGGGCGTCCCGCCCTCGAATCGCGGGCAGGATGCCCGCGACACTGATGGTCGCGAATGCAAGAGTCCGGCTAAACACGTGCGGCGTTTGTTTCAATCAATCGGCTCAATGCTCCCACGGGATCCTCCAAGAGGCGGCTTCGGCACCAAAGACTTGTGAAACCTGTAGCCCACTTGCCTGGGACGTATAGAAGAGCCGGCCGTTTGATACGATACCGCCAACACACTCCCGCACGTCCACGCACGGCCCGGATGATACCATTTTGTTACCGTCCGTGGTGTCAATCAAATCCATGTTGGAACCCATCAGGTAGGGCTCTGACATTGTGAACCGGGTGCATGCATATTTCTGGTCGAAGGAGGACAGAATCTTTCCCGTTTGCTTATCGAGCAGATAACTCGGCTGACCGGTGGAGCCGTGAGTGAACAGGAGATTAGCTCCGATTGTCACGACATTAACCGCCTTGCCGACCGGCTCGGACTGCCAGACCAGCGAGCCGCTCTCCGCATCCAGACACATTACATAACGGTCCTGGGTTTTCTCGGTCGGTGGATTGTATCCGCCCATGTACAGCCTGCCGCTATCGGCGGAGATCGTGCAGCCGGCAGTGACATAGTGCTTCGTCGTCAGCCAGATTACCTGCCCGGTCTCCGGTTCGATTGCGGCTGTAAGGCCTCTTGATTTGGGCCGGCCATCCTTTCTTTTTGGCGCATATCCGAAGAAGGTCGAGTAATAAAGCGTATTATCCATCAGGGCCAGGCCGGAATCGTTGCCGCCTGTGCCGAACTGCGAAAAATCGATGGTCCAGACTTCTTTGCCGGTCTCAATGTCCCACGCTCGCACAAATGGTAAGTTGTCTTTGGGATAGTACGGATTGTCATGGCCGTAAATCCAGCTCATAATCTCGGCGCCATCGGGCGACTCGACCGGTTCGCCTTTCTGGAGATAGGCCTTTTCCGTTCCCTGCGGTGCATATTTTCCCGAACCGTATACATAAATCGCAAGGTTCTTATAAATAACCGGCGGCTGCTGCCGGCTCCAGCTTGGCGAGCCTGTAAACGGCGCTTCCCAGAGAAGCTCCCCCGTGGCCGCGTCCAGGCAGCGCATCTGCGATTGTTTCATCCCCGCCTGAGGAACGAGCAGGCGTTCGTTATGGTAGATCGGGCCGGTAAAGGAAACGTGCACGCCGGGCCAGTACCGCCGCCACAGGAGCCTGCCCGTTTCCTGCTCGACGGCGAAAATCTGTCCTTCGGAGGTGTGCGTGTACATCCGGCCGCCTCCGCAGACGGGTATGTGCTTGAAGGTGCCCTCGTAGCGTCGAATCCACTTGACTTTAAGAGGA
>JBARRE010000070.1:0-7585 GCA_049644065.1 Sedimentisphaerales bacterium
ATACCACCAGCAGAATATACTGAAACCGGGTGTTCGTTTTTATTCATTCCCCAACGGGCAAGATCGAGTTGGTGTGGTCCCGTGTTTCCAGTATCCCCATTTCCGGTATCCCAATACCAGTGCCAACGATAATGACTCCGTTTTTCGTTATACGGGCGATAAGGAGCGGGTCCTAACCAGAGGTCATAATGGAATGTTGCAGGTGGCAGACTATCTTTGGCAATGCCATATGAATCGCGAGCTTTGAAGCAAAGGGCACGGGCCATGAAAACTTCGCCGATACCACCATCATGCAGAAACTTAATCGCTTCTATCACATTGTTAGACGAACGGTTATTGAATCCTACCTGAACTCTTAAATTATACTTGCGGGCTGCCTCGACCATTTTACGTCCTTCCCAAATATTATGGGAAGCCGGTTTTTCAACATAAACATGTTTACCTGCCTGACAAGCCCAGATGGTTGCCAGTGCGTGCCAATGATTCGGTGTAACGATTGACACGGCATGGATATCCTTGTCATCTAATACTTTATGTATATCCCATTCTATCAATGGCTTGACCCCTGTCTTTTGAGTTACGATCTTCGAAGCTGGTTCAAATAGCAATTCATCTGTGTCGCAAAGGGTCTTCACAACTACATTATGGCTATCTTTCAGTCCACAATAGCTATTGATGTGCACAGTACCCTGGTTACGGATACCAATTACTGCCAAATTGATGCGTTCATTTGCACCCATGATTGAAGCATATGATTTAGCACTGAACCCAATGCCCCCAATGGCTATTCCGGCAGTCCCAATTACGCTTTTCTTAATAAATTCTCTTCTTTTTATAAATTCTCTTTTTTTTGTCATTTTATTAGCCTCTCGGAATTAACTGTTAACTGTTAGGAAATTTGATTTCCACCGACAGGAGTGATTATACCGCCTGAGTGGATATTAATTCAAGTAGGAAATGAGCTGTCCTACGCAAGAATCAATATGAAGGCAAAAGCGTTTGAGTTACGAGTATTCTTCTATTGCGATCATTGTGTCTTCAAGGTATTCTATTCATTAATAGATCAAGAAACATCTTGCCGGAAGCTCAACACGCTTGGTTAGCCGGTGTTGAAAGATGATGTATAGTGAAAGCATAGAACAATATGGGAGGTATAAAATGGGTGGTGCTATACAACGGAACTCACTGTACTTGTCAAGGCAAGATGGGACCACCGTGATATCACATCTAACGTTATAGCTTACAAGCATTTACGCCGCTGAACGTCCCGATGGCAGTTTTGCCCATTTTCTGCTACTATCGGGCAACCGCGGGCCTCCACTTGAAAAAGGGAGGTTTTTTACTTGGATTACATCTTGAAATATGTTATAAAATGAGTGGAGTATTAAAGGCTGTGTATTTGATGTTGGGAGCGTTACCCAATACATTCAAAGTACCCGTGAACGGTTACAAGAATCAAAATGCCTATCGTATCAGTTATCGGTTACCCCGAAGAAAGTTCAGGCCAATCATGAGTCGCCTGCAATGGCTTTTTGGCCTCTTCATGTGCCTGCTAAGCGGGTGCGCGATTCACAATGTCGATGAAGAAGCCCGGCTTCTGGAGGTTGAAGTCCCGCCGCGTTTTTCTGAATCTGCTACTGGAGCGGTCCTACCGAATGATTGGAATTATTCCTGGTGGGAAACGTTTAAAGATGAGGATTTAAACCATCTTGTTGAATCCGGGTTAGCTGCAAACTTTGGGCTACTGCAATACGTGGCACGCATCGAACAGGCCACAGCCCTTGCCCGCCAGGCGGGCGCTCGTTTATATCCATCCCTGGATCTCGATGCCGGTTACGAATTGGAATGGGATGGCGAAACCGAAAGTGGTGAATCTCGTGATCGGCAAGATGCTTCCGATTTAGGCTTTCTTCTCCGTTGGGAGCTGGATGTCTGGGGACGTTTATCATCCCTGCGGCGGGCAGAAAACCTGACGGCCCAAGCGACGATTGAAGACTGGCTGGGAGCCCGGCTCCTCCTGTCCACTGCGATTGCCGAAACCTATTTTGAAATTCAGGAACAACGTCGCCAGCTCGAAGTGATCCGTGCGCAAATCGAAATTAACGAAAGCCTGCTTCAATTGACCTCGCTTCGTTTTGGTCAGGGGCAGTCTTCCATCGTAGATGTCCTGCAACAGAAGGAGCAATTGGAAGCCACCCTGGCCCGTGTTCCGCAAACCGAAGCCCGAATCGGGCAGTTGGAATATTCGTTGGATGTCCTGCTTGGTCAGCCGCCCGGGAATGGAAATCATGTTACGTCAAGCCGGCTGGGCCGCCCGTCGCCATTACCTGCTGTGGGCATCCCGGCTCTATTGCTTACTCGTCGGCCCGATCTAAGGGGGGCGCAGAAACGGGTGTTGGCATTCGACTATAATGTGGGCGCGGCCGTGGCTGAGCAGTTACCAACTTTGGCGCTGGGGGGTTCCATTGACTGGACAGGCGATCCCAGTTTCGCTGATGCAATCACCGCAGTCTTCGCTGGATTGGCTGGGCCATTGTTTGATGCGGGAGAACGCCGCAATGAAGTGAATTTTCGCAAAGCGCGCCTGGAGGAAGCCCTTGCCGGCTACTCGGAACGGTACCTTTCAGCACTGTTCGAGGTGGAGGCCGCCTTGCTCGAGGAGCGAAAAAGTGAGGAGCGCCTCGTGTTGGTCGAACAGCAGCTAGTGACTGCCCAAAGGCTTATCACTGAAGCTCGCAACCGCTTTAGCCAGGGCCTCACGGATTATTTGCCTGTGTTTACTTCTCTCTCTATTGTGCAAAACCTGGAACGCGATGTGGTCAGCTCCCGGAGAAGTGTATTGAGTGCACGTGTCGACTTGCATCGGGCACTGGGTGGCCCTATGCTTAACCCTGATACTCCTGCTATATTGTCCTCTGCAAATGAATAAAAAATCCATATTTAGTACGTTTATTGTTATTCTGTTGATCCTCGGTTTCGGTGGCTGTGCGAGCCTCTTGTTGCTATGGACGGGTCCCGAAACGGTTCCGGAGGAAAACACCGGTTCGGCCAAGATTGTGCAGACGATTCCGCTGGCGCCACAGACACGTTCGGTGGCGGTCAGTGCTTTTGGAAGTGTGATCCCGTCGAGAAAGGTGGTCATTAAGCCTCAAGTCGCGGGTCAGGTGATCTGGCAGAGTGAATCGATTACCATAGGCGGACATGTGAAGGCCGGCGACGAGCTTATCCGTATCGACCCTAAGGACTACGAGTTGGCTCTTGCCGAAGTGCAGTCCAATTTCGAGCAGGCCCGCTTCGAACGGGAGGTGGAAAGTGGCCGCCAGGTCATTGCCGAACACGAATGGAACGAGCTTCAGTCGGATCTCGATATGGAAGAGGTCAACAAGTCGCTGGTGTTACGGCAGCCCCATCTCAGGCGTGCCGAGGCACTCATGGAAAAGGCCAGAAACGATATCGAAATCGCCGAGCTACAACGCTCCCGTACGGTCATCACGGCGCCCTTCAATGCCATGGTGGTCGAAGAATCGGTTGAGGTGGGACAATTGCTGGATCCTGGTTCGGACATTTGTGAACTGGTGGGAACGGATGAATTTTGGATCCAAGTAACGATTCCTTTTTCTCAACTAAAATGGGTGCATTTTCCCGAAGATGGTCGGTCTGGGGCGGAAGCACAGGTGATTTTGGATACGGGAGACGGAGAATCCGTGGCCTGGAAGGGCTGGGTCATACGTCTTTTAAGCGACCTGGATCCTCTCGGCCGGATGGCACGGCTGGTTGTGTCGGTAACGGATCCTCTGGATCTTCGTCGAAGGTCCGGTAGCAAATTGCCCTTGCTTCTGGGCAGCTATGTCGAAGTGAAAATCGATGCCGGGAATTTGGAAGATACGCTGACGATTCCTCGAGCTGCCCTGAGGGAAGGAAACCAGATTTGGGTCGTTGGTGACGATCATTTGTTAAAGATTCTCCCGGCCACAGTTCTCTGGCGCGAAACGGAGACTGTACTCATTTCCAATAACTTGGAAAAAGGAGATCAGCTCATCGTGAGCGATTTGCGCGTGGCGCTGCCGGGAATGGAAGTGGCCCCTCAACCCGCTACGGCTTATCCCGAACTGGTGACAGGAACACCACAGGAAAACTGATATGGAACGTAATCCGTTTAATGACACGTCTTCCGCGACCGGGCTTTTGGCCTGGTTTGCCCGCAATCATGTGGCGGCGAATCTGTTGATGTTGGCGGTAGTGGTGGTGGGATTGGTCGTCGCCCGCAATATCCGTCAGGAAATCTATCCGATTTTCGAGCTTGATACGGTTACGATCACTATGCAGTATCGTGGCGCCAGTCCAGAAGAGGTCGAACAGTCGATCCTGCTGCCCATTGAGGCGGAGGTTCGCGGTCTGGAACTCACCCGTCGCATCGTGTCGTCCGCCACTGAGGGACGCGCCTCTGTGACAGTCGAAATCATGCCTGGATTTGACCGCAACCGGGCGCTCCAGGAGGTCACGGCTGCAGTGCAGCGCATCAGCATGTTTCCGGACGAGATCGAACCGCCAGTGATCTCTTTGGGATCGGATCGTCGTAGAGGGGTGGTCTATGTGTCCGTGTTTGGCGATCTGGATCAACGTACGCTGATTCAATTTGCCCACCAGATTGAAGACGGTCTTTTGGCCCAACCGGAGGTATCTCTGGTGATGATGCGCGGTGTGCGTCGTCCCGAAATCCGGATTGAGGTGCCTCAGACACAACTTCGTGCGCTGAACCTGACGCTTGGGGAAATCGCCAACGCCATTGACCGCGCTGCCCTGGATGTACCCGCCGGTACCATGCGAACGCCGGGCGGAGATATTCTGTTAAAGACCACCGAGCGTCGCTACTTCGGGAGTGAGTTTTTCGAGATCCCGATCAAGAGCAGCAATACCGGTGCTGAAATCAAGTTAGGGGATATTGCCACCATTGAGGATGGATTTGAGGAGACCGAACGGGAGTCGTATTATAATGGCAAACCATCGGTTTGGATTGGGATTTACGCTTCCGAATCCCAGCCTCCTTTGAAAGTGGCTGCAGCGGTACACAAGTATATAAAGCAGGTCAATGCCACCTTACCGCCTTCGGTCCAGGTGAAGGTGGCCCATGACAGGACGGAAGATTACCAGGAACGAATCGATCTGTTGAGGTTTAACGGAACGATTGGTTTGATACTGGTGCTTCTCGCACTGGGATTGCTTCTGGAATTGCGTGTGGCCTTCTGGACTGCCATTGGCATTCCGGTCTCCATTCTCGGCTCGCTCATCCTGCTGCCCTTGATGAACGCCAGCGTGAACATGATCTCTCTCTTCGGCTTTATTGTGACCCTCGGCATCGTCGTCGATGATGCGGTGGTCGTGGGAGAAGATATTTTCCACAAGACCTCCCAGGGCATGTCGCGCATGGAGGCCGCTGTGGCTGGTGTTAGAGAAATGGCCATACCGGTGATTTTTGCAGTGGTTACAAACATTATTGCCTTTTTGCCATTGCTGTTTGTGCCAGGGGAAAGCGGCCGCTTCTTTAACATTCTACCGTCGGTGATTATCGCCGTGTTTACCGTGTCTCTGGTTGAGGCACTCCTTATTTTGCCTTCGCACCTGGGGTTTTCTCGCAAGCATCCTCACCCGGACTCAGTCTTTTCTCGATTTGATCGGGCCCAGACCCAACTCCGCCTTAAAATCGATGCGGCCATGGAGCGTTTCTACCACCCCATTCTGGCAGCAGCCCTTCAATTTCGTTACATCACCCTGGCAGTTTTTGCCTCCTCATTTCTGATATTAGTGGGTTACCTGTTCAGTGGTCGGATCAATTTCACATTTAATCCTGCCATTGAAAATGACTACATTCAGGCAGAGATCGAAATGCCAACTGGCACGCCCGTGGCACGAACTCGGGACGTAGCATTCCTGGTTGAGGCAGCGGTCAAGCGAGCGTTAGCCAAATCCGATAACGAAGGGATTGTTCGCGGTATCAGTATTTCCGTGGCGTCTCGTAGCAGCAATCAGGCCACGGTGGCCTGCAAATTGGTGCCGCAAAGCCAACGCACCATAACCGGCGCCGGCTTTGTTGAACGGTGGCGTGAGGAAGTACCGGAAATTCCCGATATGGAGTCCCTCTTTTTTGACTACCTGGCGGGTCCCGGCGGTGAAGCGGCCATTGATATTCAACTGGCACATCCGGAAGTCGATACCCTGCGTCGTGCGGCTGAAATGCTCGGAGACATGGTGGCACGGTATCCTGGTGTGACCGATATCCGTAAGGGCTTTGGCAAGGAGATGCCGCAAATCAGTTTTGAGATCAAACCAGCAGGCCAGGCACTGGGGATTACTGCGCGTGATCTGGGTCAACAGATCCGCCACGCATTCTACGGTGCTGAAGCACTGCGTCAACCGCGCGAACGCGAAGAACTGCGCGTGATGGTGCGCCTGCCGGAATCCGACAGACGATCCTTAAGTGGATTGGAAGGGCTTTTAATCAAAGCATCCAATGGGGCTGAGATTCCACTTAATCAGGCAGCGGACATCATTGAAGCCACTGCACCCGTGCGCATTGACCGCGTGGACGGAGGCCGGGTCCTGAATGTGACAGCCAATGTACTCGTTAACGTGACCAATGAAAACAAGGTGCTCGCTGCTCTGCAAAGAAAAGAAATGCCGGACCTGTTGAAACGGTTTCCCGGCCTGCGTTACTCCTTCGAAGGGACGCAGCGAGAGCAGCGTGAAGCAACGAAAAATTTGAGCATCGGACTCACAGCCTCCTTGTTTGCCATTTTCGCTATCATGGCTTCGTTCCTGAGAAGTTATGTCCAATCGGCTATCGTGTTGCTGACCGTTCCCTGGGGATTGGCCGGGGCTATCCTGGGCCATATTGTGTTGGGTTTTGATCTCAGCATTTTCAGCGTTTTGGGCATGATCGCCCTGTGCGGAATGGTGGTAAATGGTGGCTTTGTTTTAGCCATGACCCGCAATCGTTATTTGGCCCGAGGGATTTCTATCAAAGAAGCATCCATCAAGGCTGCTGAGCGTCGTTTCCGGCCTATCTTCCTGACCGCTATAACCACGTTTCTGGGTCTGGGTCCCATGATATTTGAAACCAACGAGCAGGCCCTCTTCCTGGTCCCCATGGCTATTTCCCTGGGAGTGGGGACCCTGGCTTCATCCCTGGTTGTGCTGATTCTGGTACCGGTCAGTTTTGTAATTCTTGAGGAGCTTGAATTGCTGAAATCCCGAGAGGAACACTATGCGAAAGATCCTGTGTTACCATCAGGGACTGGGGAAGTATTCTATGCTCCCAATCAAGACTGAAGGAATGGAGATTTCCCTGATTTTGGCAGAGTCTCTCTATCGGATCATTGACCTTTTTCAGGTCTCCAATAGCTTAAAGTCATGTTTCGCCGTAGGGTACAAATAATATCGCCACCTAACTCAATATGTTTAGTGCTGTTCAAAAAGGTTAAATCGAGCATTTGTGTCGGCTCCACGACAAATCTTGTTGTTACAAGTACACGGTCCCATTTATGCTTGACAAGCGCACGTCGACCCGTATTGTTATCGCCTGTGGCTA
>JBARRE010000071.1:0-15258 GCA_049644065.1 Sedimentisphaerales bacterium
ACGACACGCCGAGCGGAAGACGGGTGTTTATGCACGATGCCATTATGGGCCTTGATTCACTGGAAGATGAGCCGATGAATTAAGCCTGTATGGTGCGATGAATCGCACCAATAATAAATGGAATAGAATCATGCCGGACTATAAACGATGGTTTCGTGTGGGCAGAACAGAAAACGGAACCGCAGATAAACGCTGATGGACGCAGATATTTAAAAAGCCTTAAATCTTGTGAGTCATTCACTACTGAAATCCGTGTCCGGCTTTTTTACATCTTTCGTGGTGAGAAACCTGGATTCCCGCCTTCGCGGGAATGACAAAATGGTGTGCCTGCATGCCCCACCCACCTTGCGAGAGCATGATTATCCGCGTTTATCCGCGTTTATCCGCGTCCATCAGCAGTTTCATAATCCAATACTTATGAGCTTCGCTAAACCCAAGCTCGAAGTCCGGCGGATTGTAAATAATTATTGATTATCAGCGTTAATCTGCGTTTATCAGCGGTTAATTCCTATATTTTTGAGATTTTCTTCGACATCTAATATACTATCTGATATAATGAACATATAACATACGAATTTCGTATGCTTGTCCTGAGTGGAATCGAAGGATCGTATGTGATATATCGTATTTAGAATTTAGAATTGAGAAGACTTTGCCATTTGTTATTTACGATTGACGATTGACTATTTTTTCCGCGTTCATCCCATGAGATAGGCACAGCCGGCATCTCACAGGGTAAATCAGCGAAATCCGCGGTTTATGAAAATGATTATTGATTATTGATGAATGATAAATTGAAAATAGCAAATGCACTGGTTTTCCGGCGGGGCAATTTGAAAAAACAAAACCAAAGCCGGCCTTCGGCCGGAAATCCGAAGTACGAATTCCGAAATCCGAAACAAGTTGAATGGGTGCTATTTGAAAAAACAAAGCCAATTTTGAAAGGGGCGAAATGACGTTAAATAGGTAATGGCAATGGTTTATGGGGATTTTGGCGGGCCGAGTCGGCGAAAAAACAAAGCCAAACAAACCCAATTTCAAATGTTGGATCGGACGCAGGGTGGATTCCCGCCTTCGCGGGAATGACAAATATGGAATCCCTGTACGGCGGAAAATTCTAACCCTATTTGAAAAAACAAAGCCAATTTCATGGGGGTGCAAATGAATGAAAGTTCTTATTCAGAAAGGGATTATGAAAATGTGCTGCCCTTTCGGGCTCGAAAAAACAAAGCCAATTTCATGATGCCGGATCGGATTCGGCCTGGAATTCGAGGAAAAATGCTTACAACGCATGCTCAAAATGCAAAAGACTTGACATCTGAGGTGCTGCCCCGTAGGATTCCCGTACAATTTTGTTGTTTTGTTAGGAAGTTTTCTATGGCCGCGATTAAGCCGAGCATAAGTGTTCAGTACGCCGGAAACGCTACGATAATGAGATTCACCGATGAGAAAATCCTCGAAGAAAAGGACATTAAAGCCCTCCAGGAGTCGATCATGTCTGTTATTGAGCAGGCCGAGCGGATAAACCTGATTTTAGATTTTGGCAACGTCCGATTTTTGTCATCCGCCGTATTAGGACTTCTAATACGAATCAGCAAAAGGATTTACGAACGCGATGGCCAATTAGGGCTATGCAACATTAATCCGAAAATTTACGAAATATTCAAAATAACGCGACTGACCAAAACTTTCGATATATATAATGATATTGAAAGTGCCAAGGAAGGTTTGTCCTGACCGAATTAGGTAAAGTTTTTTCGTTTTGAACGTGTATGGCATCAAAAGCATCGATTAACTGCTCAATAGTCGTCGAGAGTAAGTCTTCTGCCGTAGTCGAGGTGTGCAAAGAGATTCTGGCGAAGCTTGAAGAGCACAATTTCGATAAAGATGATATTTTCGCCGTCCATTTGACTTTTGAAGAGGCTTTTCTTAATGCCGTCAAGCATGGAAATAAGAATGATCCAACCAAGAAGGTAAAGATCGACTATTCTGTTACTTCAGAAAAGGTCGAAATTACTATAACAGACGAAGGAACGGGATTTGAGCCGGAATCCGTTGACGATCCACGATTTGGCGAGGGGCTTTACGAGCCTGGAGGCAGAGGATTGCTCCTTATGAATTCGTATATGGATATTGTGAAATACAACGAGGATGGCAATAGTGTGTATATGGTCAGATATAAAGAAAAACCAACTCTATCAGAGGACCATAGTCAAAGCCAGGTCTAATCGGATGCGTATTCTTGCCAACTAAATCGAAAAAAGCTTCGGTATTAAATATGAAGAAATATTCCAGAATGCCCTGTAGAGTAATGATTTTTTGCAGTTCTTTGTACGTTTTGGGGGGCTGTGCTTCCAATTATGATCAAATGCCTCAAGTTGTCGATAGCCCAAGTATTGAGCCCAGGGCGGTTCAACCGGTTCTGCCAACGGTTGTCAAGCCAAAGCCAAGGCAGGAAACGATTCAAAGTGATTTCCCAAGAGACTGGCTACCCCCCGCCCAGGTGGAGAAGCAATGGACGGCCATCGTGATACATCACTCAGCGACAGAAAACGGAAATGCAGCTATCTTTGACAGGATGCACAGGGAACATAACCACTGGGAAGGTGTTGGCTACGATTTCGTGATAGGTAATGGGATCAATAGCGGTGACGGGCAGGTTGAAGTAACATTTCGCTGGCAAAGGCAGATGGCCGGCGCCCATTGCGGCGGGACACCCGGTAATTGGGCCAATGTTGACGCTGTAGGAATCTGCCTTGTCGGTAATTTCAATGACACAAAACCTACCACACAGCAAATGGAATCCCTATTGAAATTGATCCGCTTTCTAAAAAAACGATATGGAATTTCGAATGGCAGTATTTACGGTCATAAAAGCACGCCGGGAGCACGAATAACTGATTGTCCGGGGAATAAGTTCCCAATGGCCAGACTGAAATGGCTGGCCAGCTCCTGATTTGACATAGTTAGCCATATCCATGTAAAGCCTCTGCTGCGTCCCATAAGCGCGCTTCCATACTCAGCAATTGCACTTAAATAGCAGAATTAGACTAAAAATTTATAGCTTAGAAAGTTGCCTTGCGATTATACCGAAGTTCCTGCTGATGGCATTATTAACACAGCAAATAAGGAACTGGTCGAATGAATCTACACGAGTCGCTGTCTTCCCCGGGCTTTATGCTTAACGAGCAAATCGCACGACAGGTTTTTGAAGTTTTACCCGAGCAGGGGCCAATCCTGTTAATTATGGACAGGGACGGTCATAGCTGGCCCAGCGATTCGGAAGAATATACAAAGCTGAATCTCAGCGAGCAGTTTTTGAAAGAACTTTGTGCCCAGATTGACGATGGTGCAGAGCCGGTTATAACGCAGATAAACGATTGTAGTATCGTTGCTACACAATTAGCGACCGAACGAAGCAATTGCGGATATGTGATTATTGCTCTGCCTCAATACGGCCCTGAATCAACTTTAATAAATATCGACCTTATCGAAATACTGCTAAATCAACTCAGCCTGATAGTCAAACTCATCGAAAAGAACAATCTTCTCTATGAAACTCAAATGAAACACTACCGCATGTGCGGTCAGAGCGAAATAGCATCGAATTGACCTTCATATTGCGCACATCTTAATATTACAGCACATTTCCGGACTTGATAAAATTGCCCGAAAGCAAAGTTTGGATTGCGTTTTCGGAATATGACGTCTATAATTAATGGGCTGTTACTGAGCATAGCAGGCAGGCTGCCGATTCCTGCATCCGCCTGTGCGGGAATGAAGATGCTAACAAGCTCTGTTATCAAATAATTAATGTTTTAAGCTAATAAGCAAAGGGGAAAAGTGAAATTCCAGATTTTTAGGAACGGCAAGGTTGTTGATAAATTCACTTTATGTGGTGCTTATCTTTTCGGTGGCGACGGTATCGGTATTCGCAGAGCCCAGATTACCTTCAAAAACGGCTTTGTAGACTGCGAAAAGTCAAATCTGGAAACAGCCGGACTGGCCTTGCTATGGCCTATCGAAGGTTTTGGTAAGGTCCTTTTACCAACAACCTGCCTGCCCGAGAGAGAACAACCGTATAATTTGAATGTTGAGATAGCACGTGCGAAGCTAATGCAAATCGTTAACAAGCGGGAGGACTGGCTGTTTCTCAACAATATAGAAGTTCTGGCGGATTTGTTGAAAGAGGCACAGGATCTATTTATTCAGGCAATTCAAAATATCTCGATGCCGTCAAAAGCATCTAAATTGGCTGATGAATCACTTAAGAAAGCTATAGTTTCCTCTGAAAAGCTGGCAATAAAACAGGCAGAGTCACTTTTTAATACAAGGACGACAAACCACGGCCTTGGCCGAGGCTGCTTCGGCTGCAGAATAGATCCTATAGAAATTGATAATCCTGTGTATGTTGAGAAACTGCTGGAATTGTTCGGCTCTGCAACGATTCCAATAAACTGGGCCCAGATAGAACATCGTAAAGGCGATTTCGATTTCTCGAAAATTGACGTCTGTGTTGACGTGCTCAGTAAAAAGAAACTGACACTCAGTGCAGGACCGCTGCTTTTTTTCTCAAAAGAGAGTCTACCCAAATGGCTTCTTCGTAGTGGAGCAGGTTTTGAAAAGATTCGGGAAATGGCGTATCATTTTGTTTCGGAGGTGGTTGCTCGCTACTCCGGTGCTATTCGAGCGTGGTATGCCATAAGCGGTTTGAATGCTTTTAATCATTTCGGATTCGGATTCGAGCAGATTTTAGAAATGACCCGTGCGGCTAATATGGCTGTAAAGCAAGCAAGTGACAGGGCTTTGAAGATTATAGAAGTCAGCAATCCATGGGGTGAATATTATATGACAACACCTAACAGCATCCCGCCATTGGTTTATATGGATATGGTTGTACAGAGCGGAATCCATTTTGACGCATTTGGACTGCAGATACGGTTCGGTAAAAATCAGACTGGTCTGCATGTTAGAGATATGATGCAAATATCGGCGATACTGGATTACTTCGGGCCCATCGCCAAACCCTTATATATGACCAATGTAGAGGTTCCAAGTCAGAATGGTGACGGCTTACACGACGGGGAAGTTGCCGGCATCTGGCACGAACAGTGGAACGAATCGCGACAGGGACAATGGATCGAACAGTTCTATAAGATTGCGCTGAGCAAACAATTTGTTAACTCGGTGACTTATTCGAACCTCATCGACACCGCAGATGGCACCATCGGCCACAGCGGTCTGTTGACAGACGAACTCGAACCCAAAGAATCGTTTAGGACCTTGAAGAAATTGCAAGACAGCATTTTCGGCCGATAAAAAGATCGTGACATGGACTTCACGACCCGTGACTCGAATAAGCAACTCTATACGATAGATGATATGAAACAAGCCAGGCAAAACAGGATTCAATCATTCGCGTTTGTTATCAGCGCATGCCTGGCGGTTTGTTCTTCCTTCGGTTTTATTTCGAACATCGGGCGAGATGAATTAGCTTTTGACCGATGCGATATTGAGTTAGAGGGCCGAATAAATCCAAACGATGCTCCAATAGAAAGCCTCATAAGATTACCGGGTTTGGGAATAGGGCGAGCCGGAGCAATAGTTGCATACCGCGAGAATTTCAATGGAAAAAACGCTGGAAGTCCAGCCTTTCAATATTGCGATGATTTACAGAAAATCAAAGGCATAGGCCCTAAGACAGTGCAAAACGTAAGCGAATGGCTGAAGTTTGACTGAGTAATGAATAATGATCAGGGAACCTGCGATTCTGAGTGCACAACTGAACAAGAACCTGTATTTAACGCTCTTGGCGGCGATCTTGGTTTTTGCCGCTGTTTCACCCCTGACCGTATACACTCAAACATTACACGATACGAGTCCCACTGTTCAGAATTCTGACATGGATCGGCGAGGAGATTCATCGGAGAATAAACTCGGAACTCATTCAGACGTGGTCGACAGCGACGGCGACGGCCTTCCGGACTTTCAGGAGATTCACAAGTATCTGACCGATCCGGCGATAAAGGATACTGATGGTGACGGTGTGCCTGATGGTGATTGGAACGAGCGGCGCGAATATACGTATTCGGTTCGTACAATCCTGCAGTTCATGCCGCCCTTTGACAAAGCTGCTCTGAATGACGATTTCCAGGATGCGCGAGTCCTGGAGAAAAGGAATGATTACTTTGAACTCGAAGTCATCCATTATCCGCTTGCTACGGCTTTTGAATCAATAAAAGAAAATCCGAATTGGCAGCAGGATTACGCCAGCATGACGGAGTTTTTAAGGCCTGGTGTAACAACAAACTGGGATGCCAAAATGAAGAAGGACTTGCTGGCCGAATTTCAAGCAGAGGGCATCCTGATAGACAAATTCACCGATAAGCAAGTTATTAAGCGCGTTTCATCCTGGTTGATGAAGAAATCCAGGTCTCTTGACAAGGTCTTCACGACATATTACATCCACATCACCAATGGGCAGCCGAGTGTCTATCCGGGCCTGGAGGATGCTTTCGAGCGCGAGTTCAACCGTGACAAAAAAAATTACGACTGGACGATAGACCAGCATTTCGACCACGAGCTATTGGGAAAAGGCATGTTTTACAACAAAACACACGGCTCATGCACTTCCTTTGCAATCTATCTAACTACAGTGCTCAGAGCGCTGGGCATACCCACTCGGATGGTGATTGTGATCCCTGCAGTGGATGTTTCCAATAAAGAGCAAATAGTGCTCGTGAAGGAGCGTATCACGCACAATGAGATTCGTGAGACGATGTTGGCCGGCTTACAGAGGTCTGGAAAGGGATTCACTGCACATACATTTAATGAGGTCTATGTCGGAAAGCACTGGCATCGTTTAAACTACAACAAGTTGGGACAACCCATCCTTGACCAGCGTCTCTTCGGACTGCATACGCACTTGTACACCTTTAATGATTTGAGCGGGGTTGATTTAGCACGGACATGGGGTTGGCGATATGCGAAGGGTCAAAGAGACATCACATTCAAACACAACAATCCCTATTCGATCATTACTATCTCCGATCTTTTCGGATGCCATAGTCATATCCCAAATCCGCCCTTTGCCTCTCAAAACCTGCCACGGAATTCCGGTTCTAAGCTACCGAACATATATATTATGTATCCAAGTCCCTCGAACCTCGGCTTCAGTGTGTTTGAGGAGATTATTGAGATCGTCAAAGATGCCGTAGCTAATAAAACAGGACGTTATCACGAGATAAAGTCTTATAATGAGATTGTTATTGATGGTATCTGGGGCAGAAAACCGGGCGACATCATGGTTCTAGTTTTCTCGCTTGACACTAAAGATCGCATACCAGAAACCTACAAAGACCTATTGCCAAAACCGTGGGCGGAGATTGAATCTGATTTAAGGCAAGGAAAAACTGTGGAACGAACAGGCAACGCCCGTAACATAAAAATCATCCTATTGGCAACTCCTAAAATGGAGCAACATAGGGAGCTTATCATAGAATCCAAACTGCTCAATGAATTAAGAAGGAGCGTGAAGTAATATGAGCGAGTGGGAAATTCATAAACCGCTTGGGCAATGCCACGGCACAGAAAGAAAAATAGAATACGGCGAAGAATACGTTGGTGCTCTGGTATCGACTGAGGAGGGATTGCAAAGGCGGGATTTTTGCGCCGATTATTGGGAGAGGGAGAAGCCGGATGTTTTTTGTTACTGGAAGACCAGGCTGCCCGAGCCAGGCCAGAAGAAGCAGTTGTTCGTTGACGACCAGATGCTGATGGCCTTTTTTGAACGGTTGGAAAAAGAGACCGAGCAGGAAAAAATCAATTTCCGTTTTGTCCTGGCGTTAATTCTGATGCGAAAAAGGATCCTGAAATACGATGAAACAAAAAACGTAGACGATCAGGAACTCTGGCGCTTAAGAATAGTAGGTGAGAAACAGATCGTCGAAGTCATAAATCCACATCTCGACGAGGAGCAAATCGAGCAGTTATCATCGCAGATAGGCGAGATTCTCCAGACGGATTTGTAAACTCGCTTTGTGTAATGCCGAATCGAATTCCCGCTTCGGAACGAATAATCGAAGCTAAGAAACAGATTAGGAGCTTTTAAGAAAATGTTGCGAAAATTAATCCCATACATTTCTGCGGTAATATTGATTCTTGCCGGCTGTGCGTCTGAGATTCGCAAACCTAAGGAAATCTGCCCGGGCAAAGATTCTGTAGCCGATGCGTTGGCCGCTTTGCAGTCACAATCACAAAATGTAGTACCACTACGGGCTAACGGGCAATGTCGTTTGGAGTATTATGTCGAAGGAAAGAAAAAACCGCAGCGGGAAAACTTCAATATGAGACTCTGGGCAAATCCGCCTGTTGAAATTTACATGCAGGGTGATAAGGCTCTTATCCCAAAAGCGATAATCCTCGGCTCGAACGAACAGGAGTTTTGGCTTTCGATAAGACCTAAAGAAATCAGTACCCACTGGTGGGGCAATTGGTCTGAGCAGGACTTGTCCGAAGGACTTGTAATCAACCCCAGAACACTGCTGGAGTCTCTTGGAATCGGGGAAGTAGAAACGTGGCAGGACTGGTCTTTATCGAACGAAGGCCCTTATGACATAATTGCAAAACGAGAGCAGGGTGTGGTGATTAAAAAAATATATATCTATAGCTGTGATTATCGAGTAAGGAAAATCGAATTTTTCAATCGGGATGGTCAGGCTATCGCCGGTGCGGAACTGGACAAGTATAAAGAAGTATCCGATGGATTTTTTATTCCTTCTCTGATAAAGGTCACAACGTATGCCCATGAAACCGGAGAATCTTCACTAAGTATCACTCTTGATCTTAAATCCATAAAACCGGCAACAATCACTGAGCCGCTGCGAAATGTGCTTTTTAAGCTCCCCCAGCCACGAGGTTTCACGAACGTGTACAGAATCGTTAATGGAAAGTGGTTCAAACAGGATCAGTAAAAAAACAGACAAGGAGTTTGCCTATGCCCGGGACAAGTCTGAAAGAAAGAATCATTCAGGGACCGCTCGTATTGGACGGGGCAATGGGAACCCAGTTGATTACTCGCGGTATTCAAGTCGGTGCGTGCAATGAATATCTGAACATTGACTCAGCGGATATCATTTCCGATATTCATCATGCCTACCTGCTTGCGGGTAGTGATGCAATTATTACTAATACTTTCGGTGCGAACAAATATACTTTGGCCCGGCACGGATTTGCTGAGGAAGCCGCCCGGATAAACAAGGCGGGTGCCGAGTTAGCCAGACGAGTAGCGGGAGAAGAAAAGTACGTCCTTGGTGATATCGGCCCGAGCGGGGATTTCCTGGAGCCGTTGGGAGCACTAAAACCAGATGAGTTGAGAAATGCTTTTGCCGCACAAGCCGAGGCACTTTTAGCCGGTGGCGTGGATGGCTTCATTATCGAGACAATGACGGCCCTCGATGAAACGGTCGCCGCTATCGAGGCGGCAAAATCCATCGCAGGCGACCTGCCGGTGCTTGTATCGATGTCTTTTGACAAGGCCGGTGACAGCTTTAAGACAATGATGGGCGTCGGCGTCGAGGCCGCGGTATCGAGAATCGTGCCGCTGAATGTGGACGCAATCGGATTCAATTGCGGAATCTTGTCACTTGATCAATACGTGGCGCTGTCGGAGGAATTCGTCGCGGCAGTGAGGGCCCTGTCCGATGATGTGGCGATTTCTGCCGAGCCTAATGCCGGCAAGCCTGAGCTGATTGAAGGTAAAGCTGTATACAAAGTCTCGCCGGAAGATTTTGCCGCAGCGGTTGAGAAAATTTATTCAGCCGGCGTGAGCATCATCGGCGGCTGCTGTGGAACCAGCCCGGCACATATCGAGGCCATGGCCAAAAAAATGAGGATGACACCGTAAAATCGTAAACGGATCGAATATAATACCCTTACACTGTCAGCCTTATTCGCTCGTGTGCAGGAATTTCTCGATTTGTTCAATACTTTTGGTCGTGGCACCCTGGTTTCTTTTGATGTCATCTTGTCCGTTTCGGGCGATCTCCCGGGCATAATCCGGTTCGAGCAGGCACTTCTGCATCGTTTGTAGCAGTTCGTCACCGTCATTTACCATGAGTGCCCCGTTGCCGGCTAAGAGCGAATCCACGGTTTGCCTGAAATTGAACGCATGCGGGCCGAAGACCGTGCATTTGCCGAGAGCCGCCGCCTCCATCATGTCCGAGCCGCCCATTGGAACGAGAGATCTGCCCACAAAGATTATGGTTGCGAGGCAATAAAATTTTCGCAGGTCGCCCATCGTGTCACCAAGAATCACCGGCGGCCTTTCCTTATACATGACATCGGTATTTTTAATCGAACTGTAACGGATAAAATTGAATCCTGCATCCCCAATCGTCCGGGCAACCTCATCGAATCTTTCTGGTTTTCTCGGGACGATGACAAGCCGCAGGTCCTCCAATTGGCCCGACTGTTTTAGATGTGTAAATACGTCGAGGATAATTTGTTCTTCGCCGGGACCGGTCCCGCCCGCAATCCAGACTCTTTCGCTGCCGATATTAAGTTGTGCTGCAAGAACATCTGCGCCTTGAACTTTATCTGTAATCTGAGCCGTGTCGTATTTCAGCGAGCTGGTGACGATGACATTGCCGGCACCGATTTCTCTGAAGCGTTTAGCGTATTGGTCCGTCTGGGCAAGAACCAGGCTGATTTTGCCGAAGATATTCCTTGTGAACGGTTTTATTCTCTTATACCCGGTGTAACTTTTGTCGCTGATTCGACCGTTAACCACAACAACGGGAACACCTGACCGCTTCGCAAGGCTGATAAAATTTGGCCAGATTTCCAGCTCCATCAGCAGACAGATCGCCGGCCGAATATTGCCGAAGGCACGATGCATCGCCCAGGAAAAATCAAAAGGGAAATAAAACACGTAGTGTTTCTCACCGAAAAGATTGTTTGCACGAGTAAACCCGGTATCGGTGGTTGTACTGATGACGATTTCGAAATCGGTGAACCTGTCCTCAAGCTCCTTGACGATGGTTTTGGCCGCATTCACCTCGCCGACGCTGACGGCATGGAGCCAGATACATTTTTTTGCAGGGCTTCTCCGGCTGACCTTGCCGAAACGCTGGGCCCAGCCGGTCCGGTAGCGTCCGTGCCTGATGACCCGATATACGATCACAGGGCTATAGGCAAGACCGGCTAACAAATACAGCAAATCCAGTACGAATCTCATTCTGTCGTCCTATAAAGCATAAGATGTCTTAGCAGTCTGTGGATGATATGCGCAAAGCAGGACGATGTCAAACAGTAGCCATCCCAAACGAGAAGAAATCGACGTGTTGACAGATTGAGGGCAAAAATCCGATGGAATGATTTATCTGGTATACCTAAGGCGTTGTTGTCGCGAGCCAATTTTCTGCCATTACGGCAAAATCAAGGAAATCGATTCTGCCATCGGGAGCACCCACAGGCGCGATATCAGCGGCAGAATTCCATTGCAGAGATTCCGGCGTGGCCAGCCACGAGTTCGCCAAAGCAGCGATATCACGAAGATCGACAATCCCGTCTCCGATCCCGGGTGCAATATCGCCGAATGGTCTGGGGACAATCGGCTCAAAATCGAGACTATGCCCGCCGTAATCAGGCAAACCACCACCACGCAGCACCAGATTGAAATTCGTAAATAAATTCATGCCGATTATACCGTCGAGTGCGCCGCCTTCCGGCGAAGAAACGTCGAGAAGCACGACAGGGACATTTGTGTAGCTCAGCCAGCTACCAAGTGCCGGAATATCGAGTGAATCGATATAGAAGCCAGGGTTGATTGTAACATCCCCCGTCACATCCTCGATATCCACTTCAAAATCGGGATTCGCCGGATCCAGGCCAAGCCGCGAGCCTATGCTCGAACCGATCACGGTTATCTGGGCACCCGTGTCCAACATGAAACGATCTTTGTCGATCGCACTGAAGGTCCCGTTATGCAGGTCCACGCTATCAACGAAAAACAGGCTTTGAGCCAGATTCCCCACGACAGTCGAGGGCTGCCCAGGTTGGAAAACGAAGTCCATGATCGAATCGAGATCTGGAATGTATTGTACGTTGATCGCACTGGAGGGAATGAAATTTAGCGGCAGGTGGTTCGCATAATCAGGTATCCCGGCATCGTCATAGTCGTAGAATCGTATGTCCGGCGACGTATAATCATTGCCGTCATACGTTATCGTGATCGGACGGTCGTTAGAGATAACCGTTACGAAGTTCACGCTCATAGGTGAACCTATGGCAACTGGCAGATCCGGGTGGTCCGGGAGCGGTTCATCACCGACAACAACGGAAACATTACTCTGGCCGACCATGTTGGAGTCGTCAAAGGTCATTCCGTTCGGATCAATTGCTGCCAGTCCGTCCATAAAGATGGCCAACGGCTGGCTTACCCCCGCAAAGACCGAGTTCGTCGCGCCTATGATCTCAACCGTATTCGGCGTCAGCAGATCAGCAGCATAGATGCCTGCTCGTTTTGCGGCGGCGTAGCCCATTAAGTGAACGCTGGCACCTGTATCGAACAAGCCGATTGAGAAGTCCGTTTCGGGACTGTTCGTCAGGTATTGACCGACAACAGAAGTATGTGCTTCAGCCACCCAGTCCATGTCGTCTGAACGTTTGTCGGTGACAGCAACAGCTATCCAGGGGACAAACCCGGCAACGGGAGGGGAATCTATCATGTTTGCTATTACTGTCGGCACCGACAGTATACTAAAAGTCGGATCTTCGGAACGCGATGCATTCGGCAATATTCGCTTGCGTACAACTCTCGTCTGGGGTCCGGCTTTCTCGTTGAAGAGCGGCGGTTCCTTTTGTTCAGGGTACCTGATATCTATTATGCGGTCGCCTCCAGTCAGACGCCAATCGACCTCTTGCCGCTGCCAGCCGGGCCGACCCGCCTGTGCGACAGAGCTAAAACAAACGACGGCAAGTAAAACAACTAACCATCCCCGATTTGAGTTGTAAGGCCTCATTCTTTTCATCTTTACCATCAATATACGTTATTATAACATAAATGGGCAAAATATCAACATAAAAAGCAAAACAGCGGATTATCTTCTCAAAGGGCTTGCATTGCCATGCCGGGAAAACTCCAATAAAAACACAAATTACTGCCGCTGCCGGTTATATTCTTGACTTGCCGGCCGTTTTAACGTACGAAAACAGCATTGATTTTCGTCCCCGTAGCTCAATTGGATAGAGCGTTGGCCTCCGGAGCCAGAGGTTGAAGGTTCGAATCCTTCCGGGGATATTCATTAACTTTCTGGCTGTCAAGAGTTTATGCAGGGCAGCCGATATCTGTTTTTGGGCATCTCAAGAGTTCTGTTAACAATTTCCAAGGCAGAGTTGTTCTTTCATATTCAATGGCGAAGCTAAAAAGCAACAAACGGGAAAGCCCAGCTTCCTGAGAATTTGCTTGCCTTTCGGATAGCCGAGTTTAGAATTTGATAATTCGATATTAAGTATTGTAGACATCTGTTTTTTTAGAAATCTCAGATGAATGTAAGGAATTGAAACATGGCTCCTTCAGCCAAACCTATAATGACGAGTTATATGGCATAATAGATAAAAAACAATCCGTTTTCACGTTATCTAAACTCAAAGTTATCCAATACCCAATTAATAAAGGATTATTATAATGAGAGTATTTACCAAATTCCCGCCGTTCTGCTTGTTCTTAGTGTTGTCGATTTTTTGTCCTTTTACTGCCGGTGCCGGTGTTCAGCCCCATGGCGGCATGATGCGTTACCCGGATGTCAGCTCGACGCATATCGTATTCGTCTATGCTGACGATATCTGGGTGGTTCCGCGATCTGGCGGAACAGCCTCGCCGCTGGCAAGTCCTCCCGGCGGAGAAGCCTTCCCGCGTTTCAGTCCGGATGGGCGTACTATAGCATTCAGCGGCAACTATGATGGCAACTTCGATATCTACACAGTAGCTGTTGATGGAGGAATCCCGCAACGGGTGACTTATCATTCCAGTAGTGAGCGTCTGTGCGACTTCTCTTTCGACAACCGACTCCTATTCGCAATGAATGGACTGGGAGGGCTGGGAAGGCAGGCCCAATTGTTCACCGTGCAACAGGCCGGCGGCCTTCCGAAACGGTTGCCGGTGCCTTACGGCGGTTACGGGACCATTTCAGGTGACGGCCAATGGCTCGCTTACACGCCGCGAAATCGCGATTTCAGAACATGGAAACGTTACCGTGGCGGCTGGGCTTCGGACATCTGGCTTTTCCACTTAGGTAATCATACTTCAAGAAAAATCACTGATTGGGAAGGCACTGATACTATTCCCATGTGGCACAGCAAAAAAATCTACTACCTTTCGGATGCCGGACCGAATCATCGTCTTAATATTTGGTGCTATAATCTGGAGGCGAACGAAAGAAAACAGATTACAAATTTCAAGGATTACGATGTAAAATGGCCTTCCAACGGCCCCGGCCCGAACGGCGAGGGCGAAATTATCTTTGAATACAATACCAAACTCTACCTGCTGAACCTCGCCGGCGAACAAGCGGTCCCCGTCAATATCTCGATTCCCGGCGCCCGTCCGAAGCTCCGTCCCATTCGCAAAGACGTGAGCGGGCGACTTTCGGACTGGCATCTCTCTCCCAATGCCAAACGTGTACTGGTTCAAAGTCGCGGCGACATCTGGTCGCTGCCCGCCAAGAACGGCACTCCTCGAAATCTCACACGCACGAGCGGTTTCGCGGAACGCGAGCCTTCGTGGAGTCCCGATGGAAAATGGATTACATACTTGTCGGATGAATCCGGCGAAAACGAGCTTGTTATCCGGCCTGCCGATGGACAAGGCAAGCCGGAAACCGTCACTTCTATGGGAGCCGGCTACCGCCACCAACCGATCTGGTCACCCGATTCGAAGTGGATGCTACTGGTCGATCATGAAAGCAAGTTTTATCTCTTCGATGTTGAGCAGCGGCAAGTCCGTTATTTCGACCGTGTCAATATGACGGGGTGGCGTTGGGGCGTTCCCAGACAGTTCAACTGGTCATCCGACTCCCAATGGTTGACCTATACAAAACCCAAAATGGACAATATGAACGTGGTCATGCTCTATAATGTTCCAAAAGATGAACTTCACCGGATAACAAGTGGTATGTTTGTGGACTATCTGCCTACATTTGATCGCAAAGGAGACTTCCTGTACTTCTTCAGTGAACGAGAAATCTCACAACCCAAATA
>JBARRE010000072.1:0-3941 GCA_049644065.1 Sedimentisphaerales bacterium
TCGTAAAGCTCCAGACGTTGCCGGCCCAGGGACTGTCGGGACTGACGGCGTTGACCTCGTCGATCCGCCAGAAGTATGCGGTATTCAATGTGAGCATGCCGGGGTCGTAGCTCTCTTCGCCAAGGGCTTTTGCCCCCTTGTACTCTGGCGAAGCTGTAGTGGCGTTGGCCACGGCGTCCGCATCGGTGCCAAAGTACACCTCGTGCGAAGCAGCGACCGCTCCCGCAACCCAGCTAAAAATTACTGTCGGCTTTACGTCTACAGCGCTATCGGCCGGATTTGGGCCGGTAACGGCGCCCTCGGTCGTGAAGCTCCAGACTTCGCCTTTGTACGTACCGGCTCCATCGAACTCATCGACACGCCAGTAGTAAGTTTTAGCCAATTCGAGCGGGCCGGGATTGTAATTCGTAGTGCCGTATGGAACACCCGTGACAGCATTGCTCACCTGGTCGAAATCTTCTCCGAATACGATATAGTGCAATTTTGTGCCGAAACCTGCCGTCCATGTAAGTCTTGCCTCTGTAAGCACAAATTCGGCGCCGTCAGCCGGTATGGGATCGTATGCGGTCTTGGGTGGAACCGAGAAGCTCCATATATTGCCCTTCCACGGACTGTTGGGTTCCGCTTCATTGACCTCGTCGATTCGCCAGTAATAAGTCGTTCCCGGAACAAGGCCATCCGGATATGCATATCCGGGAAAGCCGGCAACATAAAACAATGTATCCTGATTGCCTCGGAATGTATCGCCGGCGCCGTTGTTCACATCCTCAAAATTGTCACCAAGATATACATCATGCGAAACTGTAAAATCACCCGGCGACCAGCCCAGGCTTATCCATGTATCGTTGAGAAGAGTCCCGTCCTTCGGATTCGGATTCCAGGCATAGGGGAATGCTCCGAGACCAACCATAATGACCTGTATTTCGGCATCTGTTAAAACTTTGTCGTAGAACATGATGTCGTCTATAACGGCTTTTGCACCATTTGCGGATGGAATATATGTAAAGGTTTCCAATCCAAAGCGGGGATTCGGGTCAAGTGCCGGGAAAGGACCTATCGAATTGGCTCTCGCAACTTCCTGGCCGTCAAGATACAGTATCGCAGGGCCACCGCCAAATTCCCACGTCACAGCAACATGATGCCATGTGTCGGCATTGATAACACCTGCCGGATCAAACTCGATACCCTGGTAGTCGGCATCTGTGGCGTCCTCCAGATAGAATCCGAATTCCTCCGGATTTATATCGGCATGGTTTGCTCCCTTCGATATGAAGAAGTATATGCCGCCTAAGCTCGCATCAAAGAGTCTGTAGTCTGCCGGATCCGCTCCATCCCAATCGGGTTTGAACCAAAATGCGAGGGTGCCTATTTCTGTTAGGACATTGGGAACCTCAATATAGTCATCTACCCCATCGAGATAGACCGCCCCATCCAACTTCCCTGCCGTCCATTGGCCGCCGTTAAGAGTGCCATTGTTGCCGAAACCACTCGCATCTCCTACGATGGTTCCGGTGCCCTCATCTAATCGCCAGTGAGCGATAAGACCGGGCCAGCTCGCGTTGGCCATACTTGTGAGAACCAGACCAAGCAGTAAAACAGAACAAATAAGATAAATCAGTCTTCTAAACATAATAATCCTCCTTACAATAGAATTAAGATTATAACGCTCTGGCTACACACCAAAGCGACCGATTCGTTCTTGCTTTCCCTTTGCTGTTTGTATGGTATATGAACATATTACTATATGATACCACCTCCTTTTTCGGAGAACTGAAAAGGGGCCATCAGTTAAAATACAGGAATCTACACCGCGAAGAGGAAAAATTCTATTGGAACCCTATTTTTCGCATAGTAACTCGTCTTTCAAAGTATTTTGACGGTTCTATAGAGAAAGCGGGGCCTATGCTGCATTGAACAGTATAGGCCCCTGATTGAAACAAATTCTAATGTCATTCTAACTAATGCCACAATTACTCCAAAGGAGCAGTGCTCGGTTGAATCAGCCGGATGTCATCGATATACATCTTGCCTGAACCGCCGGGCGTGGTCATATTGCCCTGAGTACCAAGGCCAATCGCTATCATGTCGACATTGGTCAAACTAATACCCTGATCGGCAAAAGCCTGCAAGGGGATGACCCACTGCGTCCATGTATCTATGGTTGCTGCGGCCGGATCATCGTGGACCACCATCGCGGGTGCGCCTGCGCTGTTGGATATGGCCACATAAAGCGGCTCAGCCGCATTAGCCGAATCACCATAGAACCACAGCGATAATTCCGTGACACCTTCTTCGGTCCAGTCTCGCTGGTCTGTCAACGCATGCTCTACTTCGGAATAGTAAGCGTAGCCCTGCTTGTTGTTGTCGTAGCTGACCGGCATAGACTTACTGCCGCCATGAACAATGTTTTCCTCGGCATAAGAAGGTGAAGTTTCATCGCCTACAGCCGAGCCGGTGCCGTTGCCAGGAAAGTAACCGGGAGTACCCGGCGCGCCGGCGCCAAGCCCATCATGCCATGCGTACCATATCTGGTTCTCGCCGGTATCGTAGTCCTCGAAATCGTCGATGACAAAGAAATCACCGGTTGTAAAGCTCCAGACTTTGCCGGTCCATGGACTGTCGGGATTGACTCCGTTGACCTCATCGATACGCCAGTAGTATGCCGAATTAAACGTAAGCTTGCCGGGATCGTAGCTCTCCTCGCCGAGGGCCTTGGCCCCCTTGTACTCAGGCGAGGTTGTCGTGGCATTCTTGACGGCGTCCGCATCCGTGCCGAAGTACACTTCGTGTGAAGCGGCGACAGATCCGGCATCCCAGCTAAGAACCACCGACGGCTTTACATCCACGGCACCATTGGCCGGATTCGCGCCGCTGGCTGCACCCAGAGTCGTAAAGCTCCAGACTTCGCCTTTGTATGTACCGGCTCCATCGAACTCATCGACGCGCCAATAATATGTCTTGGCCAGATTAAGCGGGCCGGGATTGTATCTCGTAGTGCCGTTAGGAGTGCCCTGGACAGCGTCATTCACTTCGTCGAAATCTTCACCGAAAACTATATAGTGTAATCTTGAATCGAAACCGGCCGTCCAGCTAAGCTGAACATTCAGGTCGACCAATTCTGCATCGTTAGCCGGGTCTGGGTAATATGCAGTTTTGGGTGGGATCGAGAAGCTCCAGATATTTCCCTTCCAGGGGCTGTTCGGCTCGGCTTCGTTGATCTCGTCTATCCGCCAGTAGTAAGTCGTCCCCGGAACAAGACCATCGGGATAAGGAAATCCCGGGAAACCGGCAACAAAATATGTCACGTCCAAGTCCTGGTTGCCCCTGAATACATCAGAGTCTTGGGTGCCGTCATTAACATCGTCGAAATTGTCGCCCATATACACATCGTGTGAAACCGCAAAACCTCCCGGTCTCCATGACATAGACGCCCATGTATCCGGATATAGAGCGCCGTCAGCCGGGGTCGGCTTCGAGGCGTAAGGCCATAGTCCGCCTACTCCCTGTATAGCAGCTATAATTTCATTCTCCGTCATCGCCTTAGTATAGAGGCGCACGTCGCTCAGGTAGCCGGACCACCGTTCGAGGGCGCCGCCTATGTAAAAAGGATTCGCTCGGATGGTGAAGGTGATAGTGCTCGTTCCTGCCTCAACACCATTGCGATAATACCTCAAAGTTGTTCCATCCTTGACGCCGGCGTGGTGGATCCATACGTCGCTTGGGATGTCATCATAATCGATAGTCACTGTGTAGTCAGGGTCGTTATTGTAGTACTCAAATTTCGTGGGCGTGAACTTGATAAACTCAAGCGGATCGCTGCCGTCGGCGGCGTATCTATTCCCCAATATCGACTCATTGACGCCGGTTCCATCGCCTTGCTGCTTGGCCCAGAATGCCCAGGTAAAATCGTTCTCCATATTCATTGCCGGAATAGTCAGGTC
>JBARRE010000073.1:0-3837 GCA_049644065.1 Sedimentisphaerales bacterium
CCAACAACCGGGAAGAAATACGGCGAGAACGTAAATATCTGTTTGTCAGTAATCTCCCATTCGAAATCTCCTCCGATGAGCCCCTCGAGTTTCGCGTTGTTGTTCTGTGAACCCCATTCCTTGCGTGCACCAAGGCCCAACCTTACGTCGAGGTTTATATCGTCGGTCTTAATGAGATGATAGCCTGGACCAACCTGTCCGTTTGCCCTCTGCTGCCATGATTCAAACTCATCATAGTCAAATCGGCCACTGATAAAGTAAAACCAGAGTGATTCCGGCAAAAGCCAGTCACGTCCCATACCAAGGGTGAACTTGTTGTCCGTTATCTCGCCTTCCTTGATTTTGTGGTAGTAGGATGTGTCCAGCGTGCCTCTTGTATCAATCAGCTCTCGCTTAGTGTGGCCACCAAACCGCGTTGACTGTTCTTCAGTATTGCCGGTCGATGAGTGCATGGAAAGATCGACAGAGGCTTCCCACCCCTTCTCCTTGAGTCGAGAAGTCTTAGCAGCGAGTTTCCTTAGCTGCGGATCGGCCCACCCCACTTTTTCCTCTTTCTTGAACTCAGGCTCCTTGATCTTCAAGGAGTCAATACGCTCCCTTGGAATTTCGAGCCGGCCCAGAGTGCGGTGCTCCAGTACGATAGCCAAGTCGGTTCGTTCGACCAATCTTCCCTCGATCGTATCTCCGCCGGCCAGGACAACTGTGGCCTCAGGGACCTCGACTGTTGAGGATGCAATGCGATCTCTCGGAATCTCCATCCGTCCCAGGTCGCTATGCTCCAGTACGACTGCGGAGCGGCCCTGCTTGGTTATTACGCCCTCGATGATATCTCCGTCAGTCAGGACGATTTTATCAGCAAGACCGTGAGTAGAGGCCATGAGCCAAATAAACGCCGCCGCCAGCAGTTGAAACCTAAACATTTTTCCCGACAAATGGAAAAGGTATCTTCGTTTCAGTATTGGTTCTTTCGCAAGGTTTATCTTACAACACATATAGTAATCCATTTCGCACCTAACAAAGCCTGTAATTGCTCAATCATCAATGTACTTCCAATATGTGTACGAGCCACGCTATATTTTTCTCCGATCTAATACCGTGGATTCTCATTTCTGCTCCTTACAGAATCAGCGACCAAATAGACCACAGAATAAAGGTTGCCGGAAAAACCACGCGGCACCAGCGGTCAACTCGTCGCCCAACACTCTCAAGTTTACCGTGGGCGAGTTTGGTCGTGATGACTACTTCCACCAATGTCAAAAACACCAGGATAGTGCTGCCTAATGTAAAGTAGTCCAACCGCGTCATATAAGGCAAGTGGGGAATCAAACCTCCTAACATAAATCGATAAGCGATAAGGGTAATTATCGAACTTGTGGCTACTCCAATCTGAGCACCGGCGTTAGTTGGATCGATCCAGAATCCCCCCCATGACATCATAACAATTAGAAACAGCGGAACAATCACCTGCCATATATAATAAATCGCATAGCGTCTTGCAGTAAACTCAGCAACAATTCCACTTGTTTTGACGCCCTTGATAGCCTCGAACGGACGGCTCTCTACCTGATAATCAGTAACAGCCCAATCCGGCACCGAAAGCATCCTGCGAATATCTCCGCCCGTGATTTCCATGCCATCTCTGACGCGGTCAGGCAGAAACTGTACATCTTTCGGTGAGTAGCCCGCCGTACCGAAAGTGATGGCGAAGCGGTGTTGGTCAAAAGGAAATTCCGATAGTTTTAACGGCTGAGACAAGGTACCATTGTAACGCTGGAAATACGTTACCGTGCCGTCGGGCTGAACCTCGACAATCTCCGGCAGCGACATACGCAGAAAGCCCTGCTGGTTGACAATAACCAAACGGGGGTTCCACACCTCCGCCAGAGAAACTGTCCGCACGGAGTCATCTTCACGGGCCAGTCGCTCGTCTTTCCAACGTAAGCGCAAGAAAATATTGGCGCTAAAGGACTGCCCGGGGCCGTCGATATCATCGATATCTACCACGAAGACATAGAAATATACCTGCGTCGGGCCGCTCTCCTTCCCCGGTCGATCCGCCTTCATATAACCTTCTTCCCCAGACTCCGCAAATACCACACATGCAAATGCACATACCAGAATAATGTGAACTACATATCGTCCCATTGAATACTGTGTCCCTATCAATAATTCCACCCTTGCTTATTTAAGCTAAAATCCTCTTATTACTTCCCCTTCAACACCTCGACCAAAGGTATGCCAACTGAACCCGAAGGCGGTTTGATTTCAAGGCAGGTCGCAATGGTTGCAGCGATATCGTAGGGTGTAACAGGCCGCGCAATTCGTTGGGAAGGTATGCCATGACCCGCGAAGAAGAGTGGTACATAAGTGTCATACGTCCAGGGCGAGCAATGGATAGCGGCAATCTTCGTGGTGGTTTCCATCTCGTAGTAGAAGTACCAGAACTGGTCTGCTATCATATGTACATGGCCGGATCGCTTGGGGTGAAAGTTGTTGAGGATCGCCATGTTCACCGGTGTTGGGGCAAAGGACCCTTTCAGCAGATCAGTTCGGGTCAAGGCTCCTATCATGCCGGGGATCTTGATGATTTCTTCCGCCACCGCCGCTTCAACCTCGGCAACGCTGTATTTGGTTTTCTTGATTTCCTCTTCGTTCAGATAGACGTAGGGGTGTTCGTAAAGCCGAATCACATCTTCGGGAACTCCCAGCCGGGCTTCAAGGGCATTCTTTATGGTACCCTTGACAATCGTTTCGGAAGTCATACGGCCCACCTCAAATCCCAGGCTCTGCATGTATTCCGGAGCCTCACACATCCCGTGATCAGCGGAAACTATTATCAGGGTCTGGTCGAGTCCAACCTGATCGTCTATGAACCGGAATAGATCAGCCAATAAACGGTCAACCCGCAAGACGTTGTCTTCAGCCTCAAGACTCGATGGCCCGAATACGTGATCGATATAATCAGTTACAGAAAAGCTGATCGCCATAAAGTCGGTGTGTTCGCCCTGTCCTAACTTTTCTGCTTTAATCAGCGTCCTGGCAAAGTCCGCCGTCAGCTCATCCCCAAATGGAGTGGCTATCAGTGAAGCGTAGAAATACTTGGAATCTCCATTTACAGGATGCGGGAATGTTGTGCCCAGACCAAACATATCTACTTCGAAAGGACGATCATCATCCTTGCCGAACACATACGTTGAAACATCATGCAATAACTCCCACGATGTATCTTTGTATTTATTAGCAAGCTTTTTAGCGTTCCACTGTTTGACCCAGCCAGGATATTCTTTGTAGTAATAGGTGCTACTGACGAAGGAACCATCGCTTTTGGAATACCAGAAGGCCTTACCGGTGTGGCCGCCGGGAAGGATCGCGCCGCGATCTTTAATCGACACACTGAACATCCTGGATTGACCGTTGTTGGAAATCACCAGCTCATCACCAATTGTGGAAGACAATAAATTAGTGGGCGCTCTGCCTTTTCCCTTTGCCGGTTCTTTTCCGATCATGGGATAACGGTCATCCTCACAATTGTAAATGACTCGCCCCTTCTCCTTGTCAAACCAGTTGCCGGCGACAATGCCGTTGTGCGCAGGATTCGTGCCTGTGAACAACGCTGCATGACCGATGGGCGTCTCTGTATCGGCATGTTGAAAGTGAGCGTTTATGTAATGGGTTCCCTTCTCCATGAGATATCGGAACCCGCCATCTGACAATCGATCTTTATAACGCATGGGAAAATCGCCACGCATCTGGTCAATCGTGATCTGAAGTACGAGCTTGGGCTTTCCGTGAGCCGTTCCTGCAACTGCCCAGGCTGAAAACACAAGCACTAAGAGC
>JBARRE010000074.1:0-6907 GCA_049644065.1 Sedimentisphaerales bacterium
GTATAGCAGCGCTAGTAAGTCCTCCAATGGCATATATCCTCCCATTTACCGCACAGGTGGCCAGCCACCTCCTTGGCGTTGGCATATCGGCTTTTCGCATCCAGGTGTCAGTGGCCGAGTCATACTCTTCCACGACCGAACCACTACCACTACCGCCTCCGATTGCATAGATCTTCCCATTCACAGCAGAAGTGGATAGCCCCGATCTCGGTGTAGGCATATCGGCTTTTCTGGTCCAGGTATCGGTGGCCGGGTCATACTCCTCCACAGTCGAGAATTTCACACTCTCAGGTTCGCTTGATGCACCTCCGATGGCATAGATCTTCCCATTCACAGCAGAGGTGGATACCCCCCGTCTCGGTGTCGGCATATCGGCCTTCAGCGTCCAGGTGAAATCTGCCTTCGCATTTCCGCCGCCAAAAACCATAGCAGCCACAATTCCAATTAACATCAATCTCATTCTGTAACCATTTAACCATTGCATGCTACACCTTCCTTTCTGATAGGTAATAACTCATTGGGCCAGAGTTGCGATTTCATCTGGGGTTAGAGCCTGGTTGTAAATGCGGACATCGTCGATCAGGCCGGAGAAGTAGGTTCCGGGTTCCATAGTCTTGCCTGTACCGATGAATAGGCCGTTATTCGAGCTCGCCAGAGTGTTCTGCGTGTCTTCAGCCACTAAGACACCATCAACGTAAAGTGTTCTGTACATACCATCCCAGACAAAACCTATCCGGTGCCAGTTGCCGTCGGTGATTAAGGTTTCCGATACGAGTGGCGGCGAGGGTGACCGGGTAGTCGGAGGTATTAGTTCAGTGATGAGTTTCCCTTCTGATGGATCAGCAGAAAGCCAATTTGCTCCACCTATCTGAGACAGAACGACTTGGCCTGGAGCACCACCTTTAATCCAGGCAAACACGCAGAAAGGGCCATCTGACGGATTCAAGACAAAGCCGGTTTCGATGCAATCATCAATCCCGTCAAGCTCCAGCGCGCCGCCGAACATGCCTCCTGCAGGCTGCCATAAGGCGTCTCCGTATACTGGGGCGTTGTTCTCACCAACTTTATCGTGGGCTGTGTTCCCTTCCCTCTCGTCCAACGTCCAGTGGGCAATTGGGTGATTGTATCCGCACATGTGCTCAGCAAGGACGATCAGGTCCTGGACATCAACGATGCCGTCGCCAAGTGGTGTAGGGCCAATATCGCATAAGGAGTAGCTTTCACCCCAGTGGTCCACCATGATGCACATGTCGGCGGCATCGATAATTCCATCGCTATTCAAGTCCACGATGGGGATGATGGACACCTGCCATAGGTCGACACCAAACCCGCCGGCGCGGTCTGAATGAAAATAGAGGATGGAACCGTCGGCTGAGACGCTTGGGCTGGATTCTCTCGCAGTGGTGTTAACCGGTGGCCCGGGATGTACTGGCATGTCCCAGTCATCTTTTACTGTTGCTCGCTTTGAAAACCATATATCGGCCAAACCGTATGTTCCGGGTTTCAGAGAGCGGAAAAAAAGCATCAGACCGTCGGCAGAAATGTCCGCTGATCCATCCTTTGACGAGCTGTTCAGCCCTGGTCCAAGATTCACAGGTTCGGCCCAAGGATCAGAGGTAGTTGTCCGGGTCGTTACCCATATGTCGACATCACCATGACCACCGGATCGATTGGAGTTGAAGAAAAGCTCCAGTCCGTCGGCCGAGATGCTCGGGGCAGCTTCTCTCGACGAACTGTTAACCGTTGGCCCAAGATTCACGGGCTCTGACCAAGGCTCACTTGTCGCAGACCGTGTTGTCACCCAGAGATCTCGTTCACCATATCCTCCGGGGCGATCGGAGGTGAAGTAGAGCGTTAGTCCATCGAGCGAGATACTGGGGTGATGATCATAGAAGGGCGTGTTGATAGGTGGCCCAAGATTTATTGGTGTGCCCCAGACCTCCGTCATTTGCCGTGTCGTTTGTCGCGTCGATACCCATAAGTCATAACCACCTGAACCACCGCCACGATTTGAATCGAAGAATATCTCTAAACTATCTGCCGAGATACTCGGCGATCCCTCGTCAGACGAACTATTGACCGTCGGCCCAAGATTCGTGGGTTCCCCGAAGGTGAAATCTGCCTTAGCACGTCCGCCATTAAGCACCATAGCGGCCACAATTCCAACTACCACTAACCTCATTCTGTAATCATTTAACCATTTCATTTTTCTTCCCTTTCAATAAATTTTTGTTGGTTTCACTATCTTCTTGGGGAAAAATCTCAGATCTTGCGCAAAATCTTCTTTTTTTTGAAAAAATCTTGAAAATTGTATGTCTGGCTGGTTGATAAACCCTTGAAAACGCATTGTTTATTGCTTATACTGAAAGTGGAATTTTCTGGATGGGTAGATCGTGAGACGCAATGACTACACAGATATCGGCGGGACGGGAGGAGCATTCCTCACGACACACTGGTCGCTCATCAAAGAGGCCGGTTCAAGCGACGAACAGAACAACCAAGCCCTGGAAAGCCTGCTGCTGAATCGCTACTGGAAGCCGGTCTATTGCTATCTTCGGCGGAAGGGTCACAATAACGAGCAAGCGAAGGACCTCACCCAGGGTTTTTTTCATGAAGTCGTGCTCGGTCAGCGCCTTATTGAAAAAGCCGATGCGGCCAAAGGACGGTTTCGGTCATTATTGCTGATTGCCCTAAATCGATATATTGGAGATGTTCGCGAGAAAGAAACGGCCCAAAAACGGTTTCCAAAGGGGCATTTCGTTTCAATAGATGGGGTTGCGCCTCCTGAAATACCCCAAAGCATCGCAGGATCAGCTCCGGAACGTACATTCGATTATGCCTGGGTTTCAGTGTTACTCGAGCAGGTGTTGGAAAAAGTGGAGCGCGAATGCCGCGAGGATGGCAAGAATGTTCATTGGGGCATTTTCTGTGACCGTGTTCTACACCCTATCATGGATCGAGGCAATCCTGCTTCTCTCAAAGAGATCGCAGCCCAATACGGAATTCAAGACGAATCCAAAGCCTCCAACATGATTGTCACAGTCAAGAGACGCTTGCAAGGGGCTTTGAAGCAATACCTGCGCGAATCTGTGACGTCGGATGAATACGTAAAAGGTGAATTAGAGCATATCAGACAATTTTTCCCAAAAATCGCGCAAGATTCCGAATAATTCCCCAATAGTATAGTGGCGTCAGTATCATTGGCCGTCTGTATAACCGGGAGCGTTGAATAATGGGCAAGCGATCGATATTTGGACTGGAACCAGATCAGTTGGATGAGATTCTATCTGTAGTCACAGGCGATCTTGATGAGTCGGAGCTCGATAAGGCAGAATCGTCTTCGCCAGATCATACCGACCAATCTAAAAAATCCCAACCGGCCGGAGCCACAGCTTCTTTACAAGGGTCTATGGAACAACCCAGGGGCCAAATTGGACGTTACAAATTGCTCAATGTCTTAGGTGAAGGCGGGATGGGGATAGTCTATTTAGCAGAACAGCAGCGACCTATCAAACGTCGGGTTGCATTGAAGGTAATAAAGCCGGGAATGGATTCGAAACGCGTCATCGCCCGCTTTGAGGCGGAACGTCAGGCCCTGGCTTTGCTGGACCATCCGAACATAGCCCATGTCTATGATGCCGGGACGACAGAGGCCGGCCGACCTTATTTTGTTATGGAGTTTGTTAAGGGCCTGTCCATTACCGAATATTGCGACCATCACAAGCTCAGCATCGAAGACCGGCTGGACCTATTCCGGCAAGTCTGTCTTGCTGTCCAACATGCCCATCAAAAAGGTATAATTCACCGCGATATTAAGCCTTCGAACATTCTGGTCTCATTACAGGATGATCAGGCGGTACCGAAGATTATCGACTTCGGCGTCGCCAAGGCCATTGCTCAGCCGCTCACTGAACGAACACTGGCTACTGAGGACAGCCAACTGTTAGGTACCCCCGAGTATATGAGTCCCGAACAGGCAGATATGGCCAGCGTGGATATTGATACACGTTCGGATATCTATTCGTTAGGAGTGCTTCTTTATGTCCTGTTGACCGGTGTATTGCCGTTCGATTCTACAACCTTTCGTGAAGGCGGGTTTGAGCACATCCGGCAGATTATCCGCGAAACCGATCCCAAGACACCGAGCACCCGCCTTTCAAGCCTGGGCGAGGAAGCCAAAAAGGTCGCGCAGAGCCGCCGGACCGAGATTGCAACACTTGCCAAAAAGCTACATAAGGAGCTTGAATGGATTCCCCTTAAGGCGATGCGTAAGGAACGCGCTGAACGTTATCGCTCGGCCTCGGAATTGGCCGATGACATCGAAAACTATCAGAATGGAATTCCATTAATGGCCGGGCCACCGAGTACTGTCTATAGGCTCAAGAAATTCGTCCGCAGGAACCAGGCGTTAGTCACTGGCATCACCACGGTGCTGATTATACTTATTGCCGGAGTCGTGGTCTCATCACTTTTCGCACTACGTGCCCAGCGACAGGCACGAATTTCAAACGCTGTGAGTAGCTTACTTCTTGATGATCTTCTTGCTTCTGTTGATCCAGCTCGAGGCAAGGGCCGAGATGTAACTGTTAGCTCGTTCCTCGACACTACATCCGAAAGCCTCGATGGTGGTAGATTTAGAGATGAGCCCATAGTTGAGGCTTTGATCCGCAATACGCTGGGCTGGACATATAGGCAGCTTGACGAATGTAGAGCGGCTGAATCTCACCTTGAGCGTGCCTACCAGCTCCGTCAGCAACACCTCGGCGCAGAGCACCCGGACACTCTGGATTCCGTTAATCGTCTTGCCTGGCTTCGCAGGGATCAGGGGCGATTCACAGAGGCTGCAGAATTACTTGAGGAAGGTTTGGCAGTCTCTCGACGTAGTCTGGGAGATGAGCACATCAGGATTCCGAGTTTCGCCAATACCCTTGGCATCGTTTATACTGACCTTGGCCGTTACGATGAGGCCGAGCAGTTATACCTAAAAAACATTCCGATTGCGCTCCGTGTGCTTGGGAAGAAAAACAACCTGTGCCTTTTTATGGTGGGCAATCTTGGGTGGACATACGAGGCTCAGGGGCGTTACGATGAGGCCGAACACCAGTACTTGGAGTGTCTTCGGCTACGCGAAGGCTTTTGGGATGATGAGAATATGTGGACTCTGAACTATAAGAACGCGATTTCTCGGCTGTACATAGAGCAGAAACGATATAAGGAGGCACAGCGGCTGTTGGACGAGATACTACCGATACAGCGCCGCGTACTCGGTGACGAGGACCAGGGCGTGCTGTTGTCGCAGGTCTTTCTCGCTCGAGTGCATACTCATCTGGGCGAGTACGCTGAGGCCGAAACCTTGCTTATGGAAGTATTAGATGTCGAAAAGCTCAAGCTACGCAAAGAACATCCCTGGACACTAATGACTATCAACGATTTAGGCGTGCTCCGTCGGGAGCAAAAACGCTATGAGCAAGCCGAGTCCTTACTCAACCAAGCTATCGAAGGCAGAGAGCGAGAATTAGGAAACGATCACCCGGACACACTGGAATCCAAGAACGACTTGGCTGTACTATACAAAGAGCAAGCTCGATACGAAGAAGCAGAGAAATTACTTCTCGAAGCAGTCGAAGGCCGGCGTTCCAGACTTGGAGATAAACATCCACACACGCAGGAATCTATGAACAACCTAATCGCCCTCTACGAAGCCTGGAACAAGCCGGAAAAAGCCGAAGAATGGCGAGCAAAACTGCCGCAAACAAGGATCGTAGAGCAGTAGTAAGACACTGCTTCTCCGTCGCTCGCCAGTCGAAGCACGAGTCATGAGCGACGATTATTCGTCATGGTGTTCTTCGGTGTGAATCTGGACGTTTTCTCTATAGCCCGGTGAATCGCCGGAATTGATTTTGTCTAATTTTCTCAGTGCCCAAAAGATTTTTACGGCGGTAATACCGCAGCCGACGCCGGCAACGAAGAACACTATAGAAGCGAGCACGGCAAATAAATCCCGCAGAATGTAAACCAGAAATCCAAATCCAATGAGGAGCAGTCCTGTGATGAAAAGACCGGCTGCGAAGTTTCTCGACGCCTGGGAAATCGTGTTCGTGTAAAAGCGAAAACTCATAATTAGAGCGCCTGTCAATTAAGAAAAAAGCGGGCTCCATTTCGGAACCCGCTTTCCATTCGGTCTTTTACTAATACATCCCACCGCCTGGAGGTCCGCCAGCAGGCGCTTCCTTCTTTTCAGGAATCTCGCTGACAACCGCATCGGTAGTCAGCAGTAACGAGGCAATCGAGGCGCCGTTCTGTAACGCGGCCCTCTCGACCTTCGTCGGCACAATCACACCGAACTCGATCATATTACCGTATTCTTTGCGTAACGCATCGTAGCCGAAGTTCTTGTTCTTGCTTTCCATTACCTTCTGAGCAACGATTGAGCCGTCAAGCCCTGCGTTCTCGGCGATTTGCTTAATCGGCGCCACAACCGCCCTTCGGACGATATCAACACCGATTATTTCGTCTCCGACGGCCTTGACTTTGTCAAGCGCCTTCAAAGCTCTGAGCAGCGCTACACCGCCGCCCGGAAGGATACCTTCTTCCACGGCCGCCCGGCAGGCATGAAGCGCATCTTCCACACGAGCCTTCTTTTCCTTCATCTCAGCTTCGGTTGCAGCTCCGACGTTAATCTGTGCCACGCCGCCGGCTAATTTCGCCAATCTTTCCTGCAGCTTCTCGATATCGTAGTCACTGGTGCAGTTGTCGATCTCGTTCTTGATCTGTTCGATTCGGCCTGTTATCGCCTCAGTGCTGCCGCCGCCTTCGATAATTGTCGTGCTGTCTTTGTCGATAGTAACACGTTTCGCCCTTCCAAGCTGCCGCAGTTCGATGTTCTCCAACTGCAAGCCAAGGTCCT
>JBARRE010000075.1:0-12891 GCA_049644065.1 Sedimentisphaerales bacterium
GTATCGCGATGGCAAGCCGCACTGGGCTTATGACACGCCCTACTTCATAAAGACTACCCGGCGGGACTGGATCGAATGGACTCCAAATGTCATTACCTCGAAGGTGACAAACCGGGATGGCAGGGCACACGTGATTCTTGCTTCATGTACACCAAATTTCCGGAGCTTCCAGATAATGGACGAAGCCGGCACGTGGCGTGACTGCGGAGAGCAGATCGAACTTTCGCTCGGCAGCACTGACCGTAAACGCTTCACATTTAGGACGATCAACCTCTTCGGAGTAACCGGCCCGGAACATCGAGTCGAGATTGCATTAAAGTAAAGGTGATTGGCAATGAATTGTCGTAAATGTATTAAAGGCACCCGGCAATAAATTACCGGGCTAAATATGGGGGGATTGGATTGTACAATTGCATTATGGCGAAGACTCTTGGGTATATGATTACCTTCACGACATACGGGACGTGGCTGCAGGGGGATAAGCGGGGGTTCGTTAAGAATGGTCAAACCTACGCCGTCAATCAATCTCTTGCCGATTCGAATAAACAAAACCTTTCCACAAATCCGGTTAGATTATCGAAAACTCATCGATCAATCACCGCCGAAGCCATCTTCGAAAAAGCCGATCGGCTGAATCAAAAAATTCACGCCCTGGCTGTGTGCTCCAACCACGTCCATCTCGTTGCCGAATATGTGCCGACGCCGATTGGTAAAATAGTTAGTCATTATAAAAATTCGGCACAAGCTGCGCTTCGCAAGGCCGGTCTGGCCGGCAGGGTCTGGACGAAAGGATTCGACAAACGATATTGTTTTGATGAGCAAGCCTTGAAGAGCAGAATCGATTATGTAAATTCCCACAATCAAAACACCATATTTAGCCCCTCAATTTATTGAGGGGTTTTTCTTGACACAATCGGGGTCGTTCAATATTTCAAATTTCTTTGTGGTTCCAGAATTTCTCAATTGATCGTGAGGATGCGCGTGGTTTAAGGGTCAGTGGGTTTGTATGAGGAACTGCAAATGAATTGCCGTTAAAGGATTAAAGGCACCCGGCAATAAATTACCGTTAAAGGATTAAAGGCACCCGGCAATAAATTACCGGGCTAAATATTGGAGGGGGGGCTTTGTATTTTATCTTGCTCTATTTTGGCCAGGCGAGGTAGAAGGTCTCTCTGCGGTAGTGGGAGTCGATATGGCCGTCGAGGAAGGCGCAGTTTCCTCTGCCGCCGAGCTTGTTGCCTGATGGTGCGTGGTGGAAGCCTGCGATGGTATCCCAGAACGGTCCGACACCGTCGGGGCCGGGTTCGATCAGGCGGGGATTGCCGCCGACCTGACTGAGCCAGCCCTGTACCATCGAATCGTCGCCGGGGACCATAAAAGTGTCATTGAGCCCTGAGATATTGTATCCAGTATCCACGAAAGAACTCTCTTCGGTGAACGAGTAAGTCGTAGCGGGACTCTTGACCTCGGAGATATTTACAACCCGCGACTCCCTGACGCCTGAATTGTCGCTGCCGACGTAGGCGTTCATTGTGTAGTTGTACCAGGGCTCGTAATTTCGAATGGCCGAGCCGAAATCCTGGTAGAAATGGTCCTCGGAATTTCGGACCGCCAGGCGCTTGAACGCGGGGCAGATGAACGACCTCGCATCCATCAGATACGTATACATCTGCCCTCCGTATTCGGGATGGCTCTTCAGATCCATATCTCCGTTACACCACCGCAAATGCAGGGGATTGGTGATGCCCGCTTCGACTGGGTAGGCATCTGGCTGTGAGAAATAGCATCTCTCGGCCTGGGCAAACTTGCCGTCGTTGTCGTCGCAGTACATAGCTGTGGCCAGGGTATAATTCTTCAGGTTGCCCTTGCACACCGCTCCCATGGCGAGGTCTTTGGCTTTGCCCAGGGCGGGCATAAGAATGGCCAACAGCAGGGCGATAATGGCGATGACTACGAGCAACTCGATTAAGGTAAATCCGCTGATCTTTCGCATGTTACGATCCTCCAGCTTTTTAAAGAGATATCGAATCCGGCTAACCAGCCGTACATAAAAATCCTTGGTAGCGAACTCATTGATGCTTCTCAAAGGTTTTGTGCAATTCTACCAGAGCCTATGATAATATCACAATTATATTATATGTGTTAAAGGCTTCCGTTGCAAGAAATTTTCATGGATTGGAATAATACGGTTTGTGTCCATTTTATTGCGGTAGCTGAATATAACCGTAATAACGCCCCATCCAGTAGGGCAGCAGCCACCATACTCCATCGCTTTCGGTATGTCCGCCGTCGCCCTGGACCGCTTTCCATGGATTCTCATCCCATCGAATGACGCCGCGTTCGCTGGGCGGCAGTAAACGGTTCGTCTGAAGATTTTCCCATTCCGGCGTTCGTACGATCCGGATGTCTTCGCGGCGAGAGTTGTCGACAGTCCAGCGTATAAGATCGAGTGAAGCATCACGCAGGGAGGCAACAGAGATTTGAAGTTGAGGCGTTTGACCTGAACAGGCGCCGTATATGAACTCAAAAAACGGGCTGCGATCGGCTTTCACTGCGGCGTACCAATGGTCGAGGCTCTCGCGATACAAGCGTCGCAGCTTCGGATCATCTTCGTGCATCATAAGGCACGGCCAGGCCAGCGCAAGCAGCTCGTCGTCGATGTGCGTACGCCACGTGGGATTGGTTGTCTTGGCGTGTCTTACATTGGCGGCGTAATCATGCTCGTAGAGTAATTTGCGGTACTCGTTCTGATAACGATTGTTGCCGGAGACGTGGTAGGCCAGCTTGAGATACGAGAGGATCTCCACGGAATTTATACCTCGTTCCGGGGCCCAATCCGGATCATTGTTGAGTTTTTCCGGGGCCCACACGCCCCATTTTGTGTGAGTTCCGTCGATGCCCTTCAAGACGTAGCCGGCTTCGATGATATAGTCTATGATATTGAGGACATGTCTGGATACGCGCTGTCGTTCCACGTCATCGGCGACCAAATCGTAATAGAATAAATAGCCGAACATGTGCCCGGTGATTTCATCGCTGCTTGTGTCGCCTTTCCACAGCCACTTGCCGTCACTTGAAGGACGCCAGCGTGTTTCTACTCTTTTTTCTCGTGGATTTTCAACGACCATCCCGGCCCACTGCCGGTCGGATATTTTTCTGTTCGGGTCGGCCATTCTCGTCCATGAACTCGGAATGACCGTACGCGCCACAAAGCCGGGCGTCTCTGTGACGGTCTGAAGAAACCGCAGGGCTTCAAATGCCTTCTTTGCATTGCGCTTCGCCTGGGAGTCTTTTGTCACGGCGTAACGGAAGCTCTCGCTCGCAAGGTACATGCTGGTATATTGTCCATCGTTGTCATCGTCTCGCGGTTTCCATGTGCTTATATCGCCGGGGACGCTTAGCGAACATTTTTCGACGAGTCCGGGCTCGCGCACGTGCCGTGCCAGGCATACATCGAGGAAATAATCCGCTTTTTCGGCAAGACTCATCGGTTTGCGTTTAATCGCACTGACGCCCTTATCCGTCGCAATCCAGGCAGTCCTATGTGAACCAAACGCAATGTCACGCACATCGTCACTGAGAAGCCAGCGTTTGCTGTGCCGGATCGACCAGTTCCGTCCATCATACCTTGCAATACCAAGATCTGTGCCGACCCACATGTCACCGTCGGGCCCCTGCGCTACGCATCGTATAGAAACGCTGGGCAGCCCCTCAGCGGGAGTGAAGCTGCGGACGCGATTTTCATTCTTATGGACAGTAATGCCTCCGAGTCCGCCGATCCACAGGCTGCCGTCGCGAGCATAAGCAATATCATGCAAGTCCGGGCCGAGCAGTTCCGATTCAGTTTGATATAATTTATATCCCGTGTCCGTGTGGCGGTACAAACCCATCCCTGTAGCAATCCACAATCCTCCGCTTTTATTGGCTATCGCAGCGCGAAAGTGTCTGGAGTAGGGCATCTGTTTATATGTGCACGTGCCATTTGTGATGCGCCAGATGCCGGCTCCACCCAATCCGACAACTTCGTTTTCGGTGACACATAACGCCGCAATCGGGTGGTTGATCTGTTTCACTCTTTGCAGGCCGTTTGGCGTCGATCGGTATATTCCATTCCAGGCGCCAATCCAAACTGTCCCGGCACGATCAACAACAATGTCGTACACTGGGCCGGTATCAGCCTCGCCCATAAGTTCGGCCCACTGCTTTTTGTCGCTGTCGAATCGGTACACACCTGCCCGGGTGCCGGCCCAAACGCCGCCGGCGCCATCGACTGCAATCGCACGCACATCGTTGCACCCATCCTCCCGGCCAATGGGGAAACCCTCGTGGTATTCCTGGACAAACGGCGTATCGGTTATGGCGACTCCCGGACTTACGGCAACGAACGCGCTTAAGAGCCACGCCAATAATAAAATTAACATTCGTAAAGGTCTATTCATTTGGTAATTTTTCCTGAGAAAGTAACGATGCTCTGAGGTGTCATCCGGAAAGTGGCTTTGTTGTCGTTGACTGTCAATTCGCCGGCTTCCTTCAGGTTCTCGGATGCCGAAGTGCGATAGACCTTCAGCGAGGCCGGGACATTGAGATTTTTGAAAGCCAGATTCAGGGCCTGCTCCTGCTCGGTCGGATTAATGGCTACGATGGCCAGCTCTCCGCTTTCCTTATGCAGAAAAGCGCCCACCTGTACGTCGCCGAAGCCGGGCTGAGCTTCGATGCGAACAGCGCCGGGCCGTATAAACCTGCTGTAGTGCATGGCCGTGTAGGTCTTGGGTGTGTACTCGCTCATCAACATGATGCAGTGTGTGTTCTTGCGGTTTTCGGTAATCTGCCAGGGCACGAAGGCCGAGCAGTTGCCCGCCACGAGCGCATTGTGAAGGGCGTTGCCGATGCCCTTTTGAATGGGAGCCGGCCAGTCATGCCCGCCGGTGCCGCCCTCGGTTATCCAGAAGGGCTTGCCGGTGTCTTTGATCAGGTCCCAGAACCGGAGAGAGGAAGTGGCCGACATTTCCGTTTTGACTCCATCCTCGTAGCCGTGGCTGGCAAAGACGTCGAGTGCGGCCAAAGCCCCGGGATTGTCTTTTATTGCTTTGACGTAGGAACCAGTGCCGCCATCGTAAAGGTGGCTGGTCATCGTTTCGGGTCCGAAGGTTTTCACGTGGCCGTAGCCTTCGGCGTTTAGCATTTTGCGGAGCATGATAATAATGACGGCGTAGTCCCTGCCGTCCCATACGCAGCTTTCGAATGACTGGGTAAACTGCACTTCGTTGCCGGGGCTTACGGCGTAAAAGGGAACGCCCAATTTCTCGTGAAGTTTCACATATTCAACCATCCACTTACAGAAGTGCCTGAAATATTTCGGATCGACCCGGTTGGTAAATTCTCCATAGCCTCCGGCCCGAATCGCGCCGGACTTTTTATCCGTGATGGATTTGTTCACCTTCATCCATGAAGGCGGACTCCAGACCGTGCCGATGATTTTAATGTCCGGATTGAGCTTGAGTATGCCCCGGCCGAAGTCCACGAATATTTGGGGCCGGCCGCCGTTGGCTTCCATGTCGAAATCCTCGCAGCGGATTTGCATGAAGTCTTCCGTCGGCTTCTCGAAAGTCGGACCCCACATATTCACGCGGAGCATATTGCATCCTACGCCCTCGACGTAGATCCTCTGGAACTCCTCTGTGCGGTAGAGCTCGCGAAATCGGCCGGACCACGCGATCAGACACGTGCCGAAACCTTCGATGGTTTGATACCGCCGGGCGCCATCAACGACAACGGCCGTGGCGGAGACCGAAGCGGCCGGAATGAGAATACTTGAAATTAACAGAAGGGCAATTACCCTCATTAATCGTGCACGCATAATCATATCCTTTCCAAGTCTATTCCGGTGCTGTATTCAGACTCGCAATTTGTTTCTACTGCTGATGCTCGATTGCGACGACCGAGACGATGTCATCGGGAGCTTGACGCGGGACATGAATTACCAGAGCATCCGGCCGTTTCTCGGTTTTCAACAATATCCGATCGGTATCGGCGAGCAAATAGACACGCGTGACATTCAGACGGCCGACGGGCACTTCGAGAGTGCCGTCCTGAGGCCACTGGAATACATGGGCGTAAAGCTTGCCGGCCTTTTTGGTGCATCTGCCCCACTGCGGCCGCTCGAACGGACTGGCGGTTGTGCCGTAAATAGCTTCACCATTCGCAGCCATCCACCGGCCGATGGTTTGCATAGACTCGATGCTCTCCTGAGGAATCGAGCCGTCTCCTTTCGGACCGATGTTCAACAGGTAGTTGCCACCCTTAGAGACGATATCGACGAGGTTTTGAATCAGTGTTTCAGGCGATTTCCAGGCATGGTCGTGATCGGAATATCCCCATGTCGTATTCATCGTCATACAGACCTCCCAGTCGACGCCGGGGATTCCGGTGGAGGGGATAGTCTGTTCGGGCGTGGTGAAATCGCCCTGTTCCGGCTTCCATGTTCTCAGGCGATCCACGGAATCATCTTTCTCGATATGCGGAATGTGATAGAGCCGGTTGTTCGAGATAATGGCCGGCTGGAGATTGTGTGCCATAGCCATTAGCTCGTCGGACTTCCAAAACGGACCCTCGTTGCCCTTTTTCGAGTAGTCCCACCAGATGACGTCGACCGGGCCGTAGTTTGAGAAAATCTCGCGGCCCTGTGCGTGGAGATAATCAACGTAAATGTCATGATTGCGCGGGCCGTTCGGGGATGGTTTGCCCTTGAGCGGATGGGGCAACTGGTCGGCCTTGAGATAATCGTACTGAGGATGGTGCCAGTCTATGACGGAGTGATAGAAGCCGACCTTCAGACCCTCGCTGCGGACGGCGTCCACGATCTCTCGGCAGAGGTCACGGCCGATGAGGTCGTGAGCATCGTATGTGGTATACTGAGAATCGAACAGGCAGAAGCCATCGTGGTGTTTGCTGGTGAAGACTACGTATCGGCATCCTGCCTGGCGGGCGAGTTTCGCCCACTGCCGGGCGAAGCCTTCTTTGGGGCGAAAGAGCGGGACCGCTTCGTGGGCATATTCCCAAGTGTCGGCGCCGACGCGTTGCTGTATCCATTCCATGCCGCCTCGCTCACCGACGGATTTGTCTTTCCATGTTCCGGCCAGACCCGAGTAGAGCCCCCAGTGAACGAACATGCCGAAGCGGCTTTCTCGCCACCACTGCATCCGGTCATCCCGTTGCTGAGATGTTTCAGTACGAGGGCCGTTCACGCCGGAAGCATTTTCTGTGGCGTTTGCTGAAGATATCAATATCAGGCCAAAGGCCATCACTAAAATAACCGACAAGATTGATTTTGCTCTTCTCATATTCGTCTCCTTTTCATTTTCATAGGCTTGTGCCTCCTGAAAATTCCATCCTTGTTGATTTGTTAGGACTTACGTACAATCGCCAACTCTTTTTTTGCCACCGGAGATGATACCATAATCAGGAAGAATTGGTCAAGATGAGCATCTGCAAAGTGCGATTTGTTTTAATTCGTGGCTTGTTTGTCGGCCGGGACGGGTTGATCCTGGTTAATCCGGCCCTTCGCCAATAAGTGACAGTACTCGGCCGGGGAAATTGCCATAGCGGAAGGGTGTCTAATTCCGGGAACTCCATACCTAATTCCAGCCGATGTCTGCGTCCTAAAGCTCCGCAGTAATTCAGCCCACCCGCTGTCCTCTATCAAAACCTGTCATTAGCAAGCACAACTCATCGTACTATGTACTGTACCGCTTAATTTCCTACAATGAGAGGGAGAAATAAGTAAGGTGTCCCCCGATTTACCTTATGTTCAAGCTCCCATACTTGCCAGGCCCTCAGGCTGCACCCACCACTGGACGTAAATGTCCAGGGCGGCCGGGCCGTTTACGACACGCAGAACTCATGCGGTTACCCACCATGAGCTGTGGTATCGCTACGTGCCTGAATCGGGCAATTGGCACGGCGGGACTCGCACCCGCTGGATGGCGGCCTTGTCGGCTGCTCCGCTGTCCCTAGTTTTTTGAGGTAATTATTTCAACTGAATGTCAGCCAAAAATCGGAGGAGGCCTCCAATTGCAATCTTATGGTCTTATCAAAAGAGGCAGCGAGCCAACGCTTTACCGGTGTAAGTGCTCCTAAAGAAGCGAGGACGTCATTGCCTATCTCTGAAGCTTTTTCTTCAGGCTTCCAGAAAATTCCAAGTGTATTCGATATAATTCTCAATCTGTCGCGAAGCGGGCTTAGCTCGATATTTCGCTGATGGCATGCATAAGGCCTGGCCGGGTTAAGGTCCCCACCTATCGCCTTGAGAAGAGTAATAATAGCGCCAACAAAATCCCAGTTACACGGCTCCAGCATATCTATAGCCATCGCAAGTGAAATTTTAGCTTTGCGACCATCTACTGTATCATGGATGATTGTCTCGGCGGTTTGCTGCAGGAAGGCCTGGTTGTCTTTGTAATGTTCGCCTACCGGATTAGCACCCGGCTCACCGTAGTCGCCAAGATCCAAGACCATATTATGATAGGGACGGCTATGATCTAAAGCTTCTATAATCTTATCGATGATACGCTCGACCTGCCATACTTTAAGGGGTGTTGGGGGGCCGATACTGCTTAACAGCTCATCTGCGAATATTCCGCCAACATCTAATTCCAAACCGCTGATAGCCGGATTTTCGCACCAGCTTGAAAGTATCTGCCGGCTATTCTCCAGCTCTTTTTTGCGCTGCGTCGGGCGTTCATTCGAGCGTTCGGGGCAGTGTCCTGCGCCTATAGCCTGGGCAATATATTCGGCCTCTTTATCAGCTTCGTGATAGCATAATTCAAAGCCCGTTATAAGCTGCCTTATCTTGGTCGTTTCTTCATCCAGGGGGGTAATAGAGTCTTCCATCCTGTCGATTTCAAGCACCTCAGCATCCACTTCAATACCGCAGGCCTGCCAGTACTCCTCTAGCATACCCATAATATCTCCTTTATCTGCTTAAACCATAGACCAAATAAGAGTTCATTTGTCACGCACTACTTGAGAAATCCGGGGAAAACTAGGGACAGTCAACCTATTAAAATTACGTCCACTTATTTATGTTACCTTATTCAGTTCTTTTACTTTTGTTTATTACCATTCCAAGCCTCTCGGCATAAAGCAAGAAAGCACAAACTACGACGTTGCTGCTTCAGAGCTATCATGTCCGCTATGTTCAATTATAGATGCTGATTGACTGTCGGGCAAGGCAAAAAGGTAAAATGTCTTTTTGGACAGGATTTACAGGATTTTGTAGGGGAAACCCCATGTGGTTGCCCTGGGCAGGCACACAGGCCTGCCCCTACGATTCGGCAATCTGATTAATTATTGCTCTGCGTCCTCTGTGACCTCTGTGGCAGAACAAAGAACGCCGTGTAATGGAGATTTTTTTTTAGAATTTTCTGGACCTTTTGTGATGATGTTCGTATAATAATTAACTAAGTTCGTATGTAGTATATAGTATATAGTATTTCGTATTTAGAATTTAGAACTTTGCCATTTATTATTTATTATTTCCTATTGATTATTTCTCTGTGGCTCTGTGCTCTCTGTGGCTCAAACAACAGTGTTAATTCGGTGTAAATCCGGAGCTTCTCCGGAGGGCTATTTGAAAAAACAAAGCCAATTTGTGGTAGGGCGAAATTGGCGCAACGTCTTATATGAAAGGTGATTATGAATATTTTCATGCTTTGGGACGGCGAAAAAACAAAGCCAATATGCCAGCCTTTGGCCGGAAATCCTAAGCACTAAGCTCTAAATCCTAAACAAAAGGCATATGAGCCAAATGACAGATCCGAAAGCACGTTTGACAGGGTACGTTTGAAAAAACAAAGCCAAACGCCGACCTCGGTGTCGAAAATCCCTGTTTTTGCTATACTTATTGGCATTTTAGGGGATATTTCAAAGAAAAATCGTGATATAAATATAAAATCTGCAAATCGAGATAATATTTTTGAGATTTTTCTTGGCAAAAGGAGTTTGTGACATATAATAGAGGATATAGATAAGATAGGTAAAGTTAAGGGCACGCAAAGAGCTTTACGAATGATGAGTGGTGGTTCGTAATTTAAGGCTTTTCGATCAGGAGGAGATCATCCTCTGGTTAAGATTGACTCGTTCGATTTTAGATTCATTTTAATGGTGGTCTATCTTCGAGAAGAAGATTGCTTCGATGAGCAGGTCCTTAAACGAAGCCAAGGGCTCAGAAGGGCACGATTGTCGGATTTTTCTGAGGAATCCACACCGGCCGGGCTCATCTGACATATTGCCGTTCTATCTTGTTATCGGCAGCGTGGAGAAAAGGGTGATTAAAACAGAATCAGAATTGGGGGTGAAAATCAGAAGCTTGACCGTGCTATCGCTTCTCCTTTCACTATTTGTTCTCCCGGGCAGACTCTCGGCTGTTGACGTTATTGAGGAGTGGGTGGCAAGATATAACGGCCCTGGAAATTACGATGACTACGCCGAGGCCATGGTTGTGGATGATTCAGGCAATGTCTACGTAACGGGACATAGTCATGGCAGCGGCAGTCACCAGGATTATGCCACAACAAAGTATGACTCAGATGGAAACGAGCAGTGGGTGGAACGATATAACGGCCCAGGAAATTATCATGACACCCCCGGAGCTATCGCCGTGGATGCTTTCGGTAACGTCTACGTGACGGGGTATAGCTATGGCGACGGGACCAGATCCGACTATGCCACGATAAAGTATAATTCGGATGGAATCGAGCAGTGGGTGGCACGGTATAATGGTCCGGGAAATGGTAATGATCTTGTTTTTGCCATGGCCGTGGATGATATTGGGAATGTTTATGTAACCGGCGAGAGTTATGACAACGAAAGCCGCCTTGACTATACGACGATTAAATATGATGAAAATGGCAGCCGGCGGTGGGTGGCAACATATAACGGGCCGGGCAATTATAATGATAGCGCCAAAGCAATCACGCTGGATGCTCTCGGCAATGTTTACGTGACCGGATATAGCTACGGCGCCGCCGAGGCACGTCAGGACTATGCTACCATCAAGTATGATTCATCCGGTCGCCAGCTCTGGGTGGTAAGATACGCAGGCCCGTCGGGTCCGCCATATTCGGCGTATGATGTCGCCAATGCCATAATAGTGGATGCATCAGGCGGCGTCTATGTCACCGGATATAGCGATGGCGGTCCTACAAGCTATGACTATGCCACGATAAAGTATAATTCCGACGGCATAGAGCAGTGGGAGGCAAGATATAACGGATCGGGGAACAAGTATGATTACGCCCATGCGATAACTCTCGACAGCTCCGGCAGTGTCTATGTGACAGGCTATAGTGACAACAACAGTACCCAACAGGACTACGCCACAATCAAATATGATTCTTCCGGCCGCCAGCTCTGGGTTGCGATATATAACGGTCCGGCAAATAACAATGACCGGGCCTGCAGCATTTTAGTGGATCCTTCAGACAATGTTTATGTGACCGGATATAGTCATGATTGGGACACCAGCCTTGACTATGCGACTATCATGTATGATTTAGAGGGCAACGAGGTCTGGGTGGCAATATATGATGGACCGCCATACCCCGGCGATATGGTGACTGATACATCTGACGGCGACCCGTCTATACCAACGGTCAACGGGCCTGATAATGATTGTGATTACGCCTATGCCATGGCTCTGGACAGATCAGGGAACATCTATGTGACCGGAGGCAGTTTCGGCATCGAAACCCGTTATGACTTTGCCACAATCAAGTATTCACAAGAAGATACTCCACCCGGCAAAGGAGTGGAAGTTACCGACTTGAAGACCGGAGCGACGCTGACATTCGACGCTGTTGAGGGAGGCGGCAATACGACCGTGACCGTGACGCCGGAGGGACCGCTTTCGCCGGAGGGGCTGAAACTTGTGCCTTCGGACATGGTTTATAAGATGAACACAACGGCTGTATACAGCGGCATGATCCAGTTAGCCATCATGTATGACGATACAGGATTAAGCCGGGCACAAGAAAACGCCCTGAAGCTCAGATGTTATCAACCGGCAACGGATGAATGGGAGGATATTACCATTGCCAGGGATATAGAGAATAACATCGTCTACGGCCAGTCTTCCCATCTGTCGTTCTTTGCAGTGACTGTCACGCCCTGACCGCAGCAGCCGTTTTTGATGGGCTTTTTACCCGCCGAACGGTACTAAATTTTCTTCCGCAGGAAAAGCCAAACCCATCCATGGCGTTCTGACTCGGCCGGCAGTTTCGAACGCAGTTCCGTCATGCGATTGCGAACCTCCTGCTGCTCTTTCTCGGTCTGATCGATTTGCTCTTTTGTACTAACCCGGTCTTTTCCATACAATTTCTCTAAGAGTGCTCTATATTGCTCCCGGACCTTGTCAAGTTCCTTTCGCAGCCGTGCATGCTCTGCCTTCTGTTCGTCTGTGGGCTCAGGTAGATCGGGCTTTTGGTTGGCGAAATCGCCGACGAGCAAATCAAGCAAACCATCTTCGTTCCAGTCAGTGACACATATCTTCGAGCGGCTTCCTCGGCGGACGTCTTTAGGGGGCTGCTGTTCGGATGTTTTCTCAACGGCTGGAACAAGTTGGATAGCAGAAGTCAGTTTGGGGGACTTGGCAGATCCTGTGTTGCGATATAAAGAAACGCTGCCGTCGTCGGCGCCGACGAGCAGATCGAGGTCACCGTCTCCGTCCCAGTCGGCGGTAAACGGCCCGGCACTCCTTTTGACATCTATCGGCTTACCGCCGGCCTGAAGCTGTTGTTCCTTGCCGAAGACATAGGACTCCGGCGTCCCTTCGTTGGGGACAAGATATATACCTTGCCGCGTATATCACCGATGATCAGGTCGTAATCACCGTCA
>JBARRE010000076.1:0-8165 GCA_049644065.1 Sedimentisphaerales bacterium
CGAAGCTCTCGCCCGACGGCAAATATATTCTTTTATGCATGTCGGAATATACATATTTCCCGCTCTATATGCCGGATTCGGACTTGTATCTGCTGGATACCGAAACACTGGAATTTCATAAGCCGGAGAAGATCAACAGCGACCGGGCGGAAAGTTATCACTGCTTCTCCAGCAACGGCCGATGGGTCGTATTCAGCAGCAAGCGTCAGGATGGACAAAGCACGCATCCTTATTTTAGCTATATTGATTCTCAAGGCAATTTCAGCAAACCGTTTCTACTGCCTCAGAAAGACCCGAAATATCACCAATCACGGGTAATTGTCTACAACATCCCGGAATTCATAACCGGCCCGGTCAAAATCCCGCCGCAAAAGCTGGTAAAGACAGCATGGTCCGAGCAGATAGTAAAAGCCAGACTCGATCCCAAAGTCGGCCCCAAATCGAATAACCAAACCCAAGAAACACCCTACAAATCCACCCTCCGGGATACCGGCCCCTGAAATTGGTTTTTTTACATTATTTATGTAAAACTTACTTCTGTTTTTAGTTTTCTATTTTCTGCTATATAGAAAACATCCGGGCACATCAATAATCACGTACGATTACGCCGTCTTTTCCTACCATATACTGGTCTGAGCTTTTGATCTTCAGATTATAGACCTTGCCGATAAAAGGTGTTTCTCTGGTTGTCACTCTTTTTATAATGACAGCACCGTTTAATGTTTTCAATCTCTGGCCGCCTCTTAAATCTTGTGCCGCAATCCACTGTCCCGAATCGAGCATAAAACAGTGCGCATCTACAACACTGATTCGATTTCCGCTATCGAGCAAAATTTCGCGGCACTCAAACGCGCCCTCGTGCTCTTCGATCTCTTCGATTTGCCCAAAGGCCGCTGTCGGCACGGCGCATCCGTACTTGCCGATAGTCTGGCCCCGAGCAACTTCGGAAATTTGCACAACCGCCCTGTTTGCCCAGACCCCGGTCTCGCCCGGAAAACACGCCCTGCCTTTACCAGGAGGTGCTCCTTTGTTGTCCAAAACGACTCTGACATTTGTAGCTCCGGCCTCGGTGTCGACGGATCCGTATAGTTTGTGTCCACCGGCCATGACTTTGATCCGTCCCTTGAAGACTCCATCAAGTGTGAACTTTCCGCCCTCATCACTGTGCGAGATGGTGACAGGCTGGCCCTTGGCGGTACAGTACACCCTTATGTTAGAAACTGGTTTGCCATTTGCATCAACCACCACACCTGAGATTGAGAACTCTCCTCTCTGGAGCACTATCGAGATCCCGTCTTTGCGGTTGTCAAGCACATCGTCGGAATGGATTTCGGTTTTAACTGTCCGGTAACCCGAGGTATGAACAGATAGTACATAATCGTACCCCGGGGGTAATGCCCTGATCTCGAATCTTCCTTCGGCATCAGTCCCCATCGTGTACATATAGCTACCCGGCCGCCAACCAGAGGTTTGCAGGTAAACAAATATATCGGCTTTTTTGATTCCCATACCATCACCATCCACAACTTTACCGGCGAGAACCACACCTGGTTTGAGCGGAATGTCGAGAGTATTCGCTTCTCTATCGATTTCCATCCCCAGTGCGAGATTACGCTTTTTGTTATATACCATCAAGTGATATCCGTGCATCGGCTTGTTCGGTTTTGATGGGTGCCAGGCCATCTCGAACGTGCCTTCTTCGTAATTACGCAGAATCCAGCCACCTCTCGGTATGATCGAAATGCTAGCTCTGTCAATTTGCTGCCCTGATTCATCCCGCACGATCCCGGCAATAATCCGAGGCCGGCTTTCGGACTCCTCTTTAGGGGAAGCAGCAACGCCAGCGGCCTCTTCCGGCAGGGCAATCTCCAGGATTTGCTTATCACCTTCGGTCCGGCCGGCATAGACCACGCGGAAACCGATGTCATCGAACCTGAAATACTCCTTGCCCCATCCGCGCTGTGCAGACCCCCGCCCCCATTTATCAAGCCAACTGTTGCCTCTACACACACGGTACGGATCCTTGGCCGAGGCGGGCCCCGTCGTGTCGACAAGGCCTCTCCCGGTGCTGTAGCCTATTACGGTTTCCTCTCGATCTGAACACCATTCCCTGACATTTCCGTGCATGTCATGCAAGCCCCAGGCATTCGGCTTTTTCTGACCCACTGGATGTGTCTCACTATCGCTGTTGTCCCACCACCATGCATATTGACTAAGTTCAGACTCATTCGGATCGTCGCCGTAGTGGAAGCGGGTCCGCGACCCGGCCCGGCAGACGTACTCCCACTCGGCCTCGGTCGGCAGGCGAAACTTGCGGCCCAGCTTCTTGCAGAACTTCACTGCGTCTTCCCAGGAAACATAGTACATGGGATGTTCGGGGCCTTCTCCTTTCAGATTCCAGGGGACAACGGCCTTGGCGCGCTGCTGCAGCAGCGTCGTTCCCATCACAGCCTTCCATTGGGCCTGTGTTACTTCGTACTTTCCCATGTAGAACGGCCTTGTGATGCGAACCTCGTGAGCCGGTCCCTCGTTATTATTTCTGTCTTTTTCCGAGGAGGGCGAGCCCATGTGGAAACTGCCGGCTGGTATCCGAACGAATTCCATTGTAACGCTCGATTCCTTTGCCTGCCCTGTTGGACTCTGTGCGATAGTCTGATTTTCATTACGTTTATTCTCTATAGCCCACAGGCTGCCGGCAGCCAATATCGCCGCTGTTGCCAATATAATCGCAATTCTCAGACTTCTTGTATTGAACATGATCCATCCTTTCTAAATTGATCGATGCTCTTGATTTTGTGCGGCTTCGTTAAACAATGACGCACAGTGGGTCCAAAAAATCCGAGTATTCTATGGCTGATTTATTTTTCAGCCAGCCTTATCTTTCCAGGCGGGTACCAGCCGTCCGCCCGGATCTCTGCGTGCAGTCATACTGCTTCTCAGTTGTACGACAACTTTAGCGGGCGATGCGGAAGCCGATGTAGTCGCTGTCGCCGGGGCCGACGCCGCCGCTGGCCGGGGGCAGATACCACCCGCGGTAGGCACAGCGGACGTTCAGGGGGCCGTCGTCCCAACAGCCGCCCCTGACGAAATGATAGCCGGTGTGATCGAACGGCTTAGGATTGCCCGGATAGGATTTGGCCTGGTCGGCCACCCATTCATAGGCGTTGCCCACCATGTCCATGCACCCGTAAGGGCTGGCTCCGTCCGGATAACTGCCTACCGGCGCGCTTTGATTCGTTTTGTAACCGCCGCCGGCGGGATTATGGTCTTCGGGATTATTGCACTTTTCCGGGTTCCAAGTATCGCCCCAGGGCCAGATATTTGCATGCTGATTCTTTTCGTTCCATCTTGCAGCCTTTTCCCATTCCGCTTCAGTAGGCAACCTTCCGCCCGCCCACTTGCAGTAAGCCTCCGCCTCATAGTATGTCACACCCACGACAGGATGATCCTCCGTTTGGATGAAGACGGGGTGGTTATATCCGTGACCGACCCATTCCTGTTCGGCGGCCCAGTGCTCCGGTTCATTGCGCTGCTCGTCGGCGTTGGGTCTCACAATGCGACTGAACTTGCCGTACATTCCTGCATAAACGATCTCATCGCTCTGTTTCCATTTCCAACCTTCAGGCGACCAATAACGCGGATCCTTATACCCACCTGCTTCAATGAACTTGCGGTACTGGCCGCGCGTCACTTCGTATTTACCTATCTCATAGGCCGGAAGGTGAACAGAGTGCTGGGGGAATTCCTCAGGAACTCCGAATCCCTCATGGCCGTTATTACCCATCAGGAAACTGCCCGCCGGGATAGTAACCATTTCTCCCAGACGATTCTCTGCGATCATAATCTCTCCAATAGGGTACCAGCCGTCCGGTTGGCGGCCGGAGATGGCGAGTTTGACTTTGGGTTTGTCCGATTTCAGGTCGAGGATGCCGATTTGCAGGTCGTACTCGCCGGCGGGCATTTCCGCCGGGACCTTGACGGCGTTGTCGAAAAGATTGTCGCCGGGCAGCCAGGTTCTTATGTCGGCGTCGGTAGTGAGTATTTCCGTCTTCTCGTCGCTCTTGAGGCGAAGAGCGAGGGGGAATTTTCTGTAACACGGCGCTACGCCCGCGTTTTCCCACCATGAGGTGAAAGAGAGCCTGTCGCCGGGCTTTAGCTCCGACAGGTAGGTGAACTTGCGAAGAATGAATCTGTATCCCATTGCCCGCAGCCAGCTATCGACCGAAGGCCACCACTCCTCCGGCACGGGTGAGGACTTGGCGTTGAATGAGGAGATGTGCCATTTGAGCGACTCGGCGATTATGTGGTCGACGTCCCAGCCCATATCCTTCCAATGCTGCATCACCCAGCAGACCTCCAATGTCACGGGGGCCTTTTTCCAGGCATCCCGTACACCGAAATTGATGATCGCTTGTGGATAAGCATCGTTCATGTGTGACCACGTGGGACTGAATCCTCCCATATCGCCGAGACAATCGACCCTCCAGCCGACGTCCGCGCGGGAGAGGGCGTAGCTGTTTGTCTTTTCGTCGGTCAGGAGCATTACGAGATGCGTTTGCTTAAACGAGTCGATGTAGGAGTCGACCAGGGCACATCTGGTCTTGGGGGTCAGAAGGTCCGAGCCCGCGCCCTCACCCCATGCCCCGACTATCGCAACGTCCACGCTTTCGAGGTCGGCGTGCCCGTCATAGCGTTTGCCGAGAGAGCGTATCATCGTTGTGAAATGCTTGACGTATCGTGGGTCCTCCGGATCAACCTGCCATTTCTTTTCCCGCCAGTCCTTTTTGTCACCGACCAGGGTACGGTACCAGCCGGGTACGTCGTTCTGATTGCCCGTTCCGTACGGAGCTATGCGCAGCATCAGGCTCTGGCCTCGCTGACGTGCGGTATCGAGGGCCTTGTCTATCAGGTCCCAGCGACACTTGCCCATTTCCGGCTCGATAAATTTCCAATAGATCCGGAAGTAGGCTATCGTCGTATCGGGATAGCCTTCGTTTTTCAGGTCGCCGTCGAAGTCCTGATAGACGATAGGCTTGCCCTCGGTCCAGCCTTTGGCTTCGTTGAGCGTATCGCCGTTAAACCTCTGGAACGTCATAAAGCCGATTCCGGGATTCGTCAGGACGTCGTCGATTTCCCTGGGGCGTACGATGACGGTCTCTTGTGCGAGACCCGTGGCACAGAATGCCACGATCAACGCCATTATGCCAGAAACGCCTGCAATCAAACGTGAGATTCTCATGAAAACTTCTCCTAAACAGTTGTGTTAATCCTTCGACTCCGCTCAGGACCGTATCAATAAGTTTAAGACTATCACAATTGATTCTATTTATTATCTAAACAATTACGACAGCCTTGTCGAAAAAACAAGCAGAAAAAAACAAGAAGTTGAATGATTGTAGCACGGGCAGCGTAGAGAAGTAGTCCATTTCGTGTGACGCTATATTAGTGGAGCGAATAAAGTGGATGGTAAGAACCAATCTCGCTTTACTTTGCGAAAACTACATTGTTGGCTATGTTGTAATAGGGCAACAGCCTCTATCCACTTTGCTATTGACGTCATGCAGCGCGAAAAGGCCGCTCAATTAATAGTTCCTGTACTAACAGTTCCGGAATAACGAATTTGCCGGACCCGATTCAAGTCGTCGTATTCGTATTCGAACCGTACTACTCCATCGTGAATGACCTGGGTCAAGTTGCCGCTTTCATCGTATACATATGAGGTAACTGTATGGTCGGGACTCTTCACCGCCTTCAATTGACTATTCGCATTGTATTCATACTCGTAAGAGCGACGTTCCAAGGGCTCACCGTAGATTATCGAATGCAGGCGGTCCTGCGCATCGTATGTTAACTCGACATTGCCCGCTTCTGTCGCAACTGCCGTTAAATTGTCCTGGTCATCATAGGCGAACGATACCGCATGTCCCATTTCATTGGATACCCCTGTTAAATGTGAGACGCCGTCATATGTGTATCTGGTTCCAAATCCTCTTGCATCTACGAACCGGGCGAGATTGCCGTAGCTGTCGTACTCAAAGCCGTATTCATTCAATTGGGCATCAGTAATTTTCTTCAGGTTGCCGGCATCGTCCCATTCGTACTTGATAAGGTTGCTAAGGTAGTTAGAGAAATTGTTCGCTCCCCCTACCAAAAGATGATCTTCATCGAAGTTGTCTTCAAAGTCCGTATCCGGCTGGATTTGCAGGAACTCGATCGGATACCCAAACTCATTCAGGTACACGAAGTCGCTGTTGCCATTGGGCCAGGTGACAGCGACGGGATAGCCGTCCTGCCTGTAGTAGAACTTTGTTGTGTACTCCTCTGCATCTACAATAGACGTCAGGTTCTGATGGCTATTGTAGGTAAAGTTAGTAACGTTGCCTTGGGTATCCGTCCATCGAATAAGGTTATAGTTATCGTCGTACTCTCTGAGCTGGGAGAAGTCTTCCGGCCCGGTAGTCTGGGTCTTGCCTTCAGCTAAGCTGTAGTCCGCTGAAAATCCTGTTGTCCCTGCAGGTCCGGTTTGAGAAACAATACGGCCATAAACATCACATTCCAGTGCAAAGAGTGTTTGCCCGTCACTGCCTATGACCTCTATCAGGTGGTGCTGGTCATCATAACGGTACTCGGTGCTCTCACTTTCTGGTGTGTCTTGATGCACCTGCATGAGATTAGCGATTGCAAAGCTCGCACTGGCCTGAGCTTCTGGGAGATCCTGGGCCACCTGCACGAGATTGCTGGCGGTATCATAGGTGTAGCTCATGGTTTTCCCGCCGGGCCCCGTAGCTGTGACAATCCGTCCGTTCCCATCGTATGATAGACTGATCGCTCTTCCGGACGCGGGCTGGCTTATGCTGACTAATTTGCCGCTCTGATCGTATCCGTAAACAATCCGGTTGCCGTTTCGGTCCTCGATATCCACCAGCTTTCCATCAGCATTGAAATTCAGAAGCATGCCGTTGGCCATTCGCATCATGAATCTGTCCGGTCCATCTGAGAACAGGACTCCCGGCAGCTCCTTTGACTCATAATAATACATCAGGATATCCTCCTGCGAATCGAATTCGCTCGCTATTCGGTAAGGATCTGCCTGCCTGTCATAGAAGTATGCTGGTTCGTAGTCTAAGACAGACTGGGTATTGCGGTCGATAAAACTGATCCGGTTGTAACCTTCCTGCGTGCTCGTGTCATTATGAAATCCACCTTCAGCACCCTTGTACTGAAGCTGGTACGGCATGGCGCTCCAGCCCCATCCAAAGGGACCTTGCTCGATGTCGAACGAATCGTAGTGACGTGTAAGAGCTAACGGCACGGTACCGTTGACCTTAGCCACAAGGTCCGTATCCGACCAGGTAAAGCTGCCGTCCATCGGCTGACCTTCCAGGGAAACTGCCACGGCTTTGTACTCTGTTTCGGCAGTCTCAACCGTCCACGAAATATCCGTCTCGTTTAGTCTGCCCGCCAGAACGACGTCTTCGGAACCGAAAGACGGTGGAGCTACCTCGATTTCATGCTGAAAGCTCACGCCCCCTGTGAGAGTTAAAGTGCGTGTAGAGGTATAGTCTGGAAAGTATTCTGTCCAGGTTTCGGTGACGCTTGTCACCGGTGTTACCATAGGTGTGTCCCAAACGGCGGTTTTGTAGTTGTCGACAATGGACAAATCGATGGGGATATTGTTCTCTACAATCCATTTTACAATCCCCACGATTTTGGCAAGCTGCCGGAGGTCTTCGAAAACCGGAAATTCCGTTGCGAATTCATCAAAGTGTTCGTTGAAATGTGCTGCAAACGCCTCGGCATCCGGATCGCCGCTATCCTGACCGCCGGAGAGATACTTGGATTCGGTCAAAAGTTCAATGCCTGCCTCGGCGAACATCATCGACTTGCCGTCGGGAGAGGGCACAACCTTTATAGTCTCAGGCTGGAACCAGAAACGTATCGATGATTCACCTTCCGTAAAAACTACCGCCTCCCTGCGGCGCTGAACCAGGCTCTTGTATCCAGGCACGTTGCATACTATATCTTCAAGCGTTACATTATCCTTTCCAAGGGCAAGGCACTTAGACAATCGGTCGGCTTCAAACATCACCCAGCCGAAATGTGTGCCGGAAGACAGATCCTTTGGGGCAAAGTCGCCTATACTTTCGTCCCATACGTAGGGCCCG
>JBARRE010000077.1:0-17626 GCA_049644065.1 Sedimentisphaerales bacterium
TGTCGGTGCTATACAGCAGTGCGGCTCTGGGAGACTCTCGGAGCCGCTTTATTAGCTGCTGGTAGCCCTAATGCGATAAACGCATTCTAACACGATACTGTTTTCCCACAGCTTGTGGGACAATACCGCAAATTTTAGTTTTTTTAATACGTCTTGAAATACCAGGGAAAGCTGAGTTCAGTGAAGTTTGACGGGTTCGTATCAATGGCAAAATCATCATATTTGGCGTTCGGATGCTTTTTTGGGGCATGAGCAAGTGAAATAGCACGAAAAAGGACATGTCCTTACTCTTGAAGGCATTTGGCGTTTTCGGAAAGCCAGGTTAAACGGTTTTGTAAGTAATTGAATCGCTAAAACTAAAGTCTAATTGCCCACGCAGAATAGCTTGCTTGCTGTGCGAATAAACAGGCGCCCGTTGGCGATTGCAATCGAAGCCTGTATCGGCTTGTCACCCATGTCAATTCGATGCAGTATTTTGAATCCTTCATCGCCGGCGGCAAGTACGACAGCTTCGGCAGCTTCGCTAATGCAGTAGAGCTTATCGTCCCCGGCGGTGATAGATGCCCACCAGGGAGCGGAGCCGCCCAGCTTGCCCTGCCATTTTTGCCGGCCCGTTCCTGCGTCGAGGCAGGTTATGACGCCGCCTTTTCTGTCGGCAAGGACATAGAGGTTGCCTTTATAATAAAGGGGAGTACTGCAATCCGGCGACGGGCCGTCAAATGTCCAGGCGATATGGTCATCGGAAATCGTGCCTTCTGAACCGCTCTTGATTGCGAGAAGGCCGTCGGCGCCCCTCGGTGGAACGCTAAGGACAAGCCCTTCGACGGTGACCGGCGAGGTGATGTTCCGTCCTCTTGTGCTTTTCTGCCTGGCATATTCATATCGCCATAGCTCTTTTCCGGTTACCGGGTCATTAGCTGTGACATAGTCACCGCCTATGATAATAATTTCGACGCGCCCGGAATGTCGAAGGAGAATCGGCGAGCTGTAAGAGTCGAGCGATTCATTCAGAGCATCGGTCTTGCGGGGCTGCTTCCAGATATCATTGCCTGTCCTTGCATCTACAGCCAGTATGAACGCGTCCAGAGTCGTGCTTGCGGGAGAACGATAAGCAGTATGTCGCCGCTGGATGAGAATATAGAGCTTGCCGTCGTGAAGCAGCGGGCTTGAGCTGTAGCCATACTTAATTGAGATATTGCCGTATTCGGCCTCAAGATTGCGGGACCAGAGGGCATTTCCCTCATAGTCCAGCGAGGCCAGGTCACCGGAACCGTACATGAAATATACATTCTTGCCGTCAGTGACAGGCGAGGGCGTGGCCGGATTGTTTCGGGGCACCTTTCGGCCGGATGCTCCCAGCTTTTTCCGCCATAACTCTTTGCCGGTGCGGGCATCGAGGCACAGGGCAAGAAGATCGCTGCTGTCTCTGTCTGTCGAGCTTACAAAGACTTTGCCGTTGGCGATGACAGGTGTTGCGGAACCGTGGCCCGGCAGAGATGCGGTCCAGGCGATATTCTCGGTTTTGGTCCAGGTCGCCGGAAGGTTCTTTTCATCACTTGAGCCATTAAGATACGGCCCTCGCCAATGAGGCCAATCACCTGCCGATGTCCGCCCGGCAGGCAGTAACATCGCAGTTAAGAATAGAAGTAATGCTTCTTTTATGGTCATTATTTTACCTTTCTCCATGTAGCTAAAATTGCAGGTTACTATGCCCGGCGAGTCTGCCGAACATATTGGTTTGATAGATTACCACATTTAGCAATCATGACAAAGCAAAATTCAGGCGTGGTTGACTTTTCCTCTCTCAGCATTACGAAGTAGAAGTTGCTATTGATCGACCGCTACTGTTATAGGGATATCCTGTCTCAGAAAGCTGCACGTTCCACCCGCGCCTTCGCAAACGTAATACAATACGTAAGCAGACAGTTTGGATGTACCGCTTGCATCATTTGCGGCATGAATTTCGAACTCAACGTGTCGCGGCTCCGAAGTCTCCGGTTTATCGCCTTGCGGTGCTGTCAGAAGTTGAGGTTGCGCCTTCCAGCCGGGGGGTGGATCGATACAGAGCTTCAGCGGCTCAGCCTCGTTGTTCCAATGAGCTTTAAGCTTTTTGTTCGGACGAAGTGTCACGTGGATCCGGACAGTTCCTCCGGGTTTTACGCGAGGCGGGATTACCGTTACCTCGGTCGAAATCAGGCGCTGCTCATCGCGAAGGATCCGGCCTTGAGGGTCCGGCGGCTTAACATCGAGCTGCTCATTGTCAGAGCTGCTGCCCGGATCGGCGGTTTCGGAACTCGTCGGTAAGACCCTTAACTCGATAGGTTGATCGCCCCGTGCCCTGATGTCACGTGCCGCTGCCGGGACCCAATCGTAGAACGGGTATGGCTTGGTGGCTCGCGGGCCGTACTGCTCAATGCGCCGGCGCCAAATGTACTGGTTAGGCTCGATCTGCCGGGCCTTGGTCCAGTGGTCCACGGCTGTTTGGAAGTCGGCCGGTATCCGCTGCCGGGATTCGTATCGAATACGATAGCAGACTCCCAGGCGGAAGTGCGCATCTCCGTCTTCCGGCTTAATCTTAATCGCCTGCGTATAAGCATTGATGGCGTCATTAACTCCGGCGGGTCCTCCCCATAACACCAGGGCATCGCCGAGCTGACGCCATGCATCGGACGAGCGGTTTTGCTCAGTGCGGCGGCGCAAAGCTGCCAGGTCGGACCGGGTTGCTTTCACAGATTTGCTCGGCGATTCTTCGCTATTGGTTGTAAAAGTTTTATCGAGGAACTCCGCCTCAAACGTCTTCAAATCGGGCCGGAGGCTGCGGACGATGCCATGCTCATCGATAGCTACCTCGATCGGCACCCCTCTTATCTGCATCACGTTAATCGGATCATGCAGAATCGGCCAATTCAACTTCTGCCACTGTGCAAACAGCCGGGAGCGGTCGGGGTGCTGCTCTTGTGCGATCCCGAGTACAACCAGTTTTTTCTCTCGGATCCACTCCTGCACTTTTGCATTCCAGACCGGCACGGCCTGGCGACAACCCCTTCACCATGAGGCAAAGTGAATCAGCAGGACCTTCCGGCCGCGAAATTGCGACAGCGACACAGGCTCGTTATCCGCAATGCCGGGCAAGGTGAAATCAGGATGGAGTTGGCCCACTTGCGGCGAATAGCCGGCGGCGTGAGACGAGACGGCGAGAAAAGAAAAACATCCCCATGTTAGCATCAGCAGGCTCCAATTTCGAATCATCCGCCTCACATTCATACAGGAATTTATCATTACATATTAGTTCAACTAAACACAGATATCAGCTTCCGCCCAAAAGGTCCGCCTTGAGTGCTTTTATCGCAGTCTCACAATGGTATGAGAAGTTGTCGCGTCCTTCGGTTATTACTGAGCCGACAATCGCTCCGGTTGCGCTGTCCACGATCCGGATGCGCAGCTTCTTTATGCCGATACCGTCAGTCCCGTCATGATACGTGCACATAATCAGAGCTTCGACACCGAAAAGCTGCGTTATTTTGGCGCGCATTTTCTCGTTCAGTCTTCCCTGCCGCAAATCCTGCTCATCGATGATCTCCTGCAGCCGTTTCCTTTCGACAAAGATAATAATTTGCCCTGGAAAGGCCTTGGTGTAGAAGGCCATAAATATTTGTTCCTGTTCGGGGGTCAGGCCGATGACTGCCAGCCGGCCATGGTTTATAAGCTCGGGTCTGGTAAATAATGCTTCTGTCTTGCGAGCGCATCCTGCTGTAATGAGAAGGCCCGCTACTACAAGAAACGCGGAAATACTGCAAAGAATTCCGGTTCGTATTTTCATTCTGCTGCTTCCCGACAGGCTATGAGGATGAATGTTTGTGCTGTTGAAGTACATATAACGCTGGGTTTTTGCTTTCCGCCAATGGCGAATATTCTGTTCTTTTGCCGACATAACTTCTTATCTCCATACAAAAAGCCATCTTCGAACTATATTTTACAAAGAATATACCATCATGCGCACTCTGGCAAGTATCATTTCGAATCTCATATTGCGTTTCTTGATAAAATACCTGTGCTTGAAGGAGGAGAAAAAGAAGCAGAGGCTTGTATAAGATGCAGAGAGTTAATTTTCGTAATTATCACGCTTGACCGGCGGAGCGGCAATTGTGTTGACTCAGTATTTCGATGATAAAGCAAGATAACCTTTAAGGAGTAATTGCTTCTGGGCTGATTCTTCCTTTTTTAACCAGTTTGTTCATTTTTCTTTCGACTTGGCCGACACTCTTGTCGAGAAGCCGGGCAATTTCGTTTGAATTGGTGATCTTCTTCTCAAACAATGAGGTAACTCTCTGATTTAGCAACGTGCCGTTTATGATTGCTATTGCTATTACACCTATAACCAGTCCGGTCAGGGCACCAAGTTTTGCGAATGTGTAGGGGGCCTCCCTCCAAAAGGAGAGCTGACTTAAATCGTCAAGATATACCGGCTCAAAATGGTTTACGTAATAGTGACCGGCGCACAGGCCGATAAGCCAGCCAAAAGCAAAGCCTATGTGCATTCCAAAAATATATTCGACTGCCGGCTTGACGAAAAACAACAGCTTGTCCAGCAATCTTTCTATCGGAGCATTAATCCAGAATGCACACGAGGAATTATCTGTTTTACATTCTTTTGTTGAATTGATTGATTTAACATAGCTTTCCATGACTTTACTCCCGTAACGTATATTTAACTAAACTGCTAAAGTACATTGGTACTTTCTGAGCAAAATCTTTCTGAAAAAATCGGAAAAACTGAGGTATTTTGTCGCCAAGGTATCATTAGCGAGATCGATTGCTGCGATCAGTTTAATCTCCTGAATCTGAGGGCAGTGCGACTACGTATAGAACTGAGCGGTTACATTCAGGCGAAGTGACTTATTTCCTACGTTATGGTATACGAGAATCCTATGGTTTAATCCGGACACCTTCGAAGAAATGAGAAGCATCCGTTGTTTTCTGTTTTTCCTGAAATTGGCCGTTCTTTAACAATTGAGAGATCTCATCGTAATCAATTCTTCGCAGCGTTAAATCTTGCTCTGTCTGCTCAATTTCGAGAAACTCATCCGATATAAGATGAAAAGCATAGGCATATGGCTCATTTGGATTTAACTCAGATTTATCAGAAAACACTGCCAGAAAATGCCTGCCGTTAAGCCGAACAAGATTTGCATATAATTGATTTTCCGTGCCATCTTTCTCAACGAATCTCAGATCATAGGTTTTCTCCCCTGTTTTTTTGGAATCCAGTATTCCGCCGTCCTTCCCCTCCCATTGTCCGATGAGGTTTGAGTCAAAGACCAGGTCACTATCGGTTATAGCGGTTGTAAACGTGTCATATTACTTGCATCATCGGATTCATCGCCGAATATAGTCTCAACGTGCGCGATCACAAATTCCTGAAGTTGTTCGGTTGTTGCGGTTAGTACAATGCGTTCGTCTATGACTTCGTGCTTTAGTGCATCCGGATTTTCTTCCAGCATGCTCTCAACTTTATCGTAATCTATCAATCGTAACTGCAGGTTCGGATCGATCCGGTCGACCTTCATGAATGTATGTACTGGCAGGAGGTGCAATTTATAGAAATCATCCAGGTCTTTTATTTGCTCGCTATCGGGATAGAGATCGAGAAACAGCATATCTTTGATTTTAACCAGATGTGCCTCGAAGCGGCCGCATTCTTTTTCCGTATCATAAATTCTCAATTCATATTCCTTCTCTCCGGCTTTTCGAAATTGCCATATAGAGTCTTCATCTCCCTCCCACTTACCTATAAGCCCTTCTTCAAAAACAAGGGTTTCATCAGTGTAAAGTTGATGAAGAGATGGCAGGCAGCCAGTCAACAGTAAAACGAGCAAATAGAATACAGTTTTCTTCGTTTTCATCTTGAGTACCTTTCCAATTTTTGTGTTATCTGTTACCAGGTTGTATTGGTGCTTTCCGGACAACATCTTTCTGAAAAAATCACAAATATCGATATTTCATGAGGGAAATGTGGCTGGGACAGTGATATGGCCGGTAATGATATGTCGGGTATTTGTGAGCCTAAGTGCTATAAGACAACTTATTTACCGCGTTTGAGCAGCCTGTTGGCTCTCCAGAGGGGAACACGCCATGAGACGAGCATCCAGATTATGCCTGTTATAATAAGCGAAACCGGCCAGGCGAAGAAATTCTTCAGGTATTCGGTGGTGAACCGCTGTACCGCTGTGGCGATACCTGCGAGCCCTGAAAAGAAGAACGATTTCATTTGCCTTGCGACGCTGCCGAAGACAAAACCTATCGACGCTATTGGTAATAGTATACGGTAGACAATTGTGTGACTTTCGGGAATACTCAACTCATCCGAATCGAGCATTCTCAAGGTGCCAAGGATGTGTACGGGGCCAAGCCAATTGAAAATCGATGACAAAGTGCGCTGAAGGCGGGTTCCCAGTAACCTGCAAACTCCGGCGAGCCCAAGATATATCAGACCGTTTAATATAAAGCTGAGAAGTTTGGCTTCGTACTTTTCGAGGGATTCCGGTATTCTCCACAACCAGCCGAACATTGTGGCTTCAGAGATGGCAATGACAGATAGGCAAATTACAAACAATGCGAGACCCGCCATGCAAAGGGGCCACGCGAAGTGGATGAACTTGTGCCGGTCTAATATCACGCCCAGCACGAAAAAGCCGATACCGGGAAACAGATATCTGCCGGCTATTGTTTCAGGTGCCCAAGGGTTAAATTCGTCGACGGGCCCTAACATTCCGGCGATTATGTAGCAACTCGTAAGCCAGGCAAGAAATGATATTATGCCAAAAAATATGAAAATTGATGACCGGGTAAGTCGTAGAAAGAAAAGTGAAAATGCAAACCAGCACAATGATGAAAAATACAACTGGGCATTACCGACAATCACGTATGATTCCATCTCCTTCAGGATTCCCGATATTGATTCGGTTCCCCATGGATTATTGATAGATGACAATAAGTCCCACTGCGCCAGTGTCAACAAGAACGTGATAGGAACTAAAAGGTTCGCAGTCGACAGAAATCCGACGGCCAGCCTGTTTTCGCTTCTCGTCCACATAGCGGCACCAAGTATGATCATCAGAGTAGTCGCTGCTACTGCAGGTAACGGCCTCCAGAACGCGGGGATATTCTCCCATGTCTTGTAGAAAAGTACAAAACTGCCTAAGACAACGATCCAGCCGCCTAAATATAGGCAAACCTGTGAGAAAGACAGCTTTCTCGCTTCTATAATTGACAGGTCGGGCGGAGATATAACGCGTTCATAGATATTCTCCAGCCGGTCAAATTCCTTCTCTGTCAGCAGCTCATTATCGCGCCAAACCTTGAGTTTTTGACGATGATAAAATACTTCCTGTTGAATCTTGTCCGACAGGAAAGACGGCCTGGACCACACTTTCTCGCCTCGAAGGTATCGGTTAATATCTTCCGCTAAATCCCGCGCTGTCGAATACCTGTTTTGGGGGTCTTTTTCCAAAGCCTTGAGGCATATGTTTTGCAGAGATATCGGAACTTTCTGCCGTATGGCACTTGGCAGTTCCGGGTGTTTCGTCTTGATAGCCTCGAATAACTTCTTAGGATCGGTCTGCGGAAAGGGTAGTGTGTCTGTGAGCAACTCGTAAAGCAGAATGCCTAATGCGAAAACATCGGTCGAAGGGAAGATTTGTATAGGCTTGGTAACCTGTTCAGGTGCTGTGTATGTCGGTGTGCCGCGGTAAACGTCTTGCTTAACGCCGGACAAATATTGTGTTTCAAGTGCTATTCCAAAGTCTAAGACCTTGGATTTATGGTCGGTGCTGACGAGAATATTTGAGGGCTTGATATCTCGGTGTATAATTCCACGTGTGTGGGCTGCAGAGACGGCATTCAATACATTCAAATAAATATTCAATCTTTGCTGTAACGGCAGGTCCTTCCAGGCATCCGTCAGGGGCAGGCCATCCACCCATTCCATAACGATAAACCGCTGTTCTTCGATTTCACCTATTTCGTAAACCTGGGCCACACTGGGATGGTTAAGCTGGCTCATCAGACGAGCTTCATGCCATCGCTTTAAGTTCGTGTCGTCTGTTGAGATTATTTTTCGAAGGAACTTTACCGCAACCAGGCGATCCAAAACAGTATCAGCTACCTGAAAGACATGTCCGGCGGCACCTTCGCCAATTTTCCTGATTACACGATACCGTTCACCTAAAAGCGTTTGTGCTTGGTCGACTGTGGATATTTCCTTTTTGCTGAGCTCAAGAGGCTCTGAGCTTGTTCTTTCAAAAGTGCGTAATTCGACAAGAAGTTTTTCATTCTCCCGGGCTTCGGCAACAATGGTTTGACAAGCCTGACAAGCCTGTAAATGAGCTTCGAACTCAGTATGAACCTGTGGTGCTAACTGGCCCTGGATATAATGTTCAATGACCTCTTGCTGCGGACATTTCATCTGATTATCATTTTGATGTATCATTCAAACCGTTGTCTTAATTCCCGTAATCGAGACAGAACGCGACTCTTGGCTATGTACACCGCATTTCGTGACATATCGAACCTCTGGCAGACTTCCTTAACAGTAAATTGATCTATAGCATAATGCCTGAAGGCTCCAAAGACTTTCGGATCAAATTCCTGGCGAACTTGCTCCAGGCACCTTTTCATGACCATTTGTTGCCATTCCACCTCCCACGTCCGGCCAAGGGTGCGATCATCCTGCACCATATCCCAAAACGATGTGCCGGTCGCCTTGTCCGCAATTAGTTGCTCTAATGGTTGCCGGCCCCTCAAGTTGAGTATTACTCGTTTGGCTATCCCGAAAAGCCAATTGCTCAGACGCCCTTTGCCCGGGTCGTACTTGCCATCTCTAAAAGCCTTGAAAAATGTTGCCATTGTCTCCTGGGCGGCATCTTCCGCCTCAACACTCGGCAGACCGAGTTTCCTGGCAAATTGGATTATGACAGGCTGAAAGTGACTGCAGAATTCAGTCCATGCCGATTCATCATGCGTTGTCTTGAGGTCCTCCAGAAGCTGTGTAGTAGTTACCCATTGAGTCACTTTCGAACTCCTATGCCATTTATTCCCGGCAAAGAGCATAGTCCGATGAATGAAGTCATGCAATCATTTTTCTGTAAAAAACACATTTTGTCAGAAAGATTCCGTTCGCAGACAGTCAATACTAAATAGACCTAATAATTGTGCATCCGCGGTCCTCCGGAAGATATCCGGGACGGCTGTTAAGCAGGCAATAGATGAGCAATATGGTTTCGATTATGCATTATATCAGAGGATTTCAAATGAAAAGAAGTGTCGGTTTATTATTAACGCTCGTGTTGGCAATGGCCATTGTTGTAGCAGCCCGGCAGAATACTGAACCATTACTCGGGCCTGTCAATGTCCAGGAGGATGTAAATGCAGTTGTCTGCAACAATAGAGATGAACAGTTTACTATTGAGGGCGCAAAAGAACCGGTCAGATTACCGGCCGGGAGATACTATATTGACAGTTGGACCCTTGAACGCACCGATAGAAACGGAGCAGTCTGGAAGCTTAGAGCAAAAGACATCGCCAATAAGAAAACCTTCGATGTAGCTGAGGATGCGGAGGCTAGGCTGCCGATAGGTGAACCCATCATTTCTACCCTGACAGTGAGAAAGGAAGATTCGGAATTCTACATCCGGCACTACTTCAAAGGCCAACTGGGAGAAGAAATTGAACTCATCAAAAATCAGCCCAGGGCGGACCCGCCGAAATTACTGATCAAAAATGAAGATGGTTCATATCAAGAGTCGCTCATATTTAAATATGGGTGAGGCGGTACGTGTTCGCTCTCGTGGCGAGAGCCGGAAAATATCAAGGGACCTTTTGCCATAACCACTCAAATCGAAGGGCCCTTCAAGGTGGAAACTCAATGGTATGATCTCGAAACTCTTGTAAATGCGACTATTCGCGAGGAACGTTTGAAAATGTTGATTAAGTGGGCGCCGATCCTGGCAATTATCGTTGTTCTGGCGGCAGTAACATGGCTTGCGAGAAAAAGATGGCCCGTTATCACTGTTCTTCTTTATTCATTGTGGGTGACGGCGGTTTTCACCCCTGCTGTGCTATGCGTAGTATTCTGGCTTAGCGATCCGGATGTCCTGGACCTTGAGGAAGTATACGATTCTATCCTAATACTTTATGGTGTGTTTTGGCCGTTCTGGATATTCTGTGCAATCCTTATTGCAAGCCAGATGCTGCTGTTGATAATCCCAGTCAAGATTGTAAGACAGAGGCCAAAACCTCAAAGGGGCCTGTGGCTTACCGCCATAGCGGCAGGGGCCTTATTTGCCATAGTGGTGCTGGGTATTGTATGGTCGATTGCCGCGGCAATATTTGGAGATGATTCCATCGATGGCATAGTCCCCTTGCTTGCCCTGATTTTTCTTCTGGTCAACTGGATAGTATGGTCCTGCATATTCCGGGCTTTTGCACGCAACGCCGATCCGCACTGCTATATTCGCAGACTGATGAAATGGCTGCTCCGTGGGACAATACTTGAGCTGCTCGTTGCCGTGCCCAGCCATATAATTGTAAGACACAAGGACGTTTGTTGTGCTGGTCATCTTACTGCAACGGGAATTGCCACGGGCCTTGCAGTGATGCTCATCTCTTTCGGCCCCGGCATCTATTTTTTATACGCCGAACGTATCGAAAGCAAAAAACCGAAGGATTTTCCTTGACGGCGGGGTAGGGGATTTTGTATATACCAAGGTAGGCTGAACGCGAGGTTTTTTTCCTTTTCAGCTTGATTTTTATTTCGTAGGAAGGAGGTAGCGTCGAATCGCTGAACTTTATCCTGAGCAGACATGGATAGAATTTGGTGAAGGCGAGAATAACAATCGGTTGCTTTAGTGTGTAGCCAAAGCACCATTACCCTAACCTTTTTAAGGAGGACTTATTATGTATTGGAAATTGATTTGTTTGGTTTCTCTTATTTTTGTCTTTGGAATGTGCGGATCAATTGTTTATGGCCAGGAAAATCAGATCGTAAACCCTGAATTTGACGATGGCTTAGCATCCTGGGGCATATATACCTACCTGAATACCACCGAAGGTTTCAATGTGGAAGTGTCGCAGGGGGGCGGTCTGTCCGGCGAAAACTCGGCATTACTTGATATTTACAACGGTCCACCGCTTGCCAGCATAGGAATTGCACAGAGTGGCTTGGTTGCCGAGACCGGAAAAACATACCCTATCGGTTTCACCGCTAAGGCCGAGGAAAATAGAGGACTGGTAGTACTACTTCAGGGGAATATTAACAACGCGTCTTATCCAACCTTTCTGGATCAGACTGTGGAACTGACACCCTCGCGAAAAGATTATGTCATCGAATACACTCATACCGGCAACACAATAGGCGCCGCAGAAGGAGAAAGTCTTAATCTGTACCTAATGATTAAGGGTCCCTCATGGTCCCCACCGGGGGCTAATCTGAACAGTAAGGTTTGGATAGATCGGGTACACTTTGGAGGCGTAATCCCGCGCCAACCGGTTTACTATGCCACCAGCCCAATACCGGAAGATGGTGTCTTCCTCGCGGATATCTGGGTAACTCTTGGCTGGACGCCCGGCGATTTCGCTGCCTCGCACGATGTGTATATGGGTGATAATTTCGAAGATGTCAACAATGGTACTGGTGATACGTTTCGAGGTAATCAGGCCGATCTGTTCTATGTAGCCGGTTTCCCGGGATATGCTTATCCGGATGGCCTGGTTCCGGGCACGACCTACTATTGGCGAGTAGACGAAGTCAATGAAGCCGATCCGGACAGCCCTTGGAAAGGCCCTGTTTGGAGCTTCACGATACCACCTATGAAAGCCTATAAACCCGATCCGGCCGATGGTGTGAAATTCGTAGATCTGGATACAACTCTTGGTTGGACTGCCGGTTTCGGCGTGAAAATGCACTATTTGTACTTCGGGGATAATTCCGCTGATGTTGAGGCCGGAACTGGTGATACTAACAAAGGGCTTATAATAGGGGAAAGCTTTGACCCGGGTATGCTCGAACGAGAAAAAACTTACTATTGGCGTATTGATGAGTTCGATGGCTCGGTCACGTATACAGGTGATGTTTGGAGTTTCACCATTGGAGGGGAGACCGGCGGACTCAAGGCTGAATACTTCAACAACGCGAGCCTTGCGGGTGAACCGGCATTGACTCGCATTGATCCCCAAATCGATTTCAACTGGAGCAACGGCACCACCCGCGGCGTAAATTCTCCGGCACAGAATATCAATGTGGATAACTTCTCAGCACGCTGGAGCGGTGTGCTTGAAGTGGACGTAACGGACACGTATATATTCCGTATCAGCGCCAACAACGGTTTCAGGCTGTGGCTGGACGACCGGCTCATCATTGATTACTGGGACAATCCCACCTCAAGCAGCCGTGAGAGCGAACCAATCGAACTTATAGGGGGCACAACCTGCAATATTAGAATGGAGTACTTCGAAGGCACGGACACGGCGATTGCCGGGTTGTACTGGGAAAACAGCATCCGGGCTCGGCAGATAATTCCCCAGGCCGCATTATCACTGCCCGTTAAGGCCGGCAGACCACGTCCGGCGAATGGCTCGATTGGTACGAAAAAGCAGCTTGTCCTGACCTGGAAGCCGGGGGATTTCGCCGCTTCGCACGAAGTATACTTCGGCACCGAAGAAGATGCTGTAAGAAATGCAACCGTCGCTTCTCCCGAGTACAAGGGCACAAGATTGCTGGGTTCAGAGAGCTACGACGCCGGCAAACTCGCATGGGATACCACGTACTACTGGCGCATCGACGAGGTCAATAGCGTCAATCCCGATAGTCCGTGGATCGGTAGCGTATGGAGCTTCAATACAGGTGATTTCCTTGTTATTGATGATTTCGAGGATTATGACGCCGGTGACAACCAGATCTGGTACTCGTGGCACGATGGTCTCGGTTATGGCACGCCGGATACTCCGCCTTATTTCGCGGGCAACGTGACCGGTGCGTCTGTGGGCGATGAGGCGACAGCTTCTTATACCGAGGAAACCATCGTCAATAGCGGCGTTCAGTCGATGCCGGTATCCTACGATAACAACAAACAGGGCTACGCATATTATTCGGAGGTAGACTTGACGTTGACCCACACTCGTGACTGGACCGAGGAATCGGTAGCGGAATTGTCGCTGTGGTTCTATGGTGATTCGGCCAACGATCCTGAACTTATGTATGTGGCGGTTTCCAACATCGCGGGCCAGACTGCCGTGGTAGTCCACGACAATCCCAATGCGGCACAGATCGATGCGTGGACGGAGTGGATGATTCCTCTCCAGAGCTTGGCCGATCAGGGTGTGGATCTGACAGATGTCGACAAAATCGCGATTGGCTTCGGGACAAGAGGTAATCTGACGATGCCCGGCGGTTCAGGCCGTGTGTTATTCGATGACATTAGGCTTTATCGGCCAAGAAATGCTCCTGGCGAATAAACACTGCTTTGGCCGGAATTTAGCCAAAATTTTAATCAATCCGGGGCCAATACTGTTTGTTTCAGTATTGGCCCCGGTTGTTTTTGGATTTCAGAATGTCGCTGCGTCTTATTAAACGACCTTAAAAATCGGCGTCGAATCCGTAGAGTATGATCTGCGGCGGCGTATCCTGCCATTCGGTGGGTCGGCATTCGCGGGCGCCGGTTGTATAGTAAATATATTTAACGTTTTTGTCTTTAAGCTCATCGAGTATCACCTGCGAAATTCCGGGTTCCAGCGCCGGCTCGAAAAGAAAGTCCTTTGGACACAGATGAGACCCGCCGCCGAAACTCTGGGAAAAGTAGCCGGTCAGGGCGATGGGCTCGGTGGTTAGTCCTTCGATGCGGGTTTGCTCGAATTGAACGGAGGTGGGTGTGCCGCCCATCATACTCCAGCGAACATAGTGCTGAACGGTCACGGATACACCCGTATTGGGATCGTCTAACGAGCATACATCAAGGATGTCCTGGTCGGTCGGCTCCCACGGTTGGTAGAGAGCCGCTCCCTCGGTTGATGTTGTATTGACATCATCGATGAGCACAGGCCTTTCGTATTCGACTTCGATGCCGATCCTCAGGTCTTCCGGCGTAACAATCGGGTCCCGCACAACGCTCTGGAATAGCGGTTCGGTGCGAAGGTGGTAAATCCGCGGATTGTCGATGTCCCCGAAGCGCCACGTGTCGGTCACCGCGTATTGGTCGAATTCCCACTCCGGCTTTTCGTAGGTGTGTTTGGCTCCGGGCAATGAAGGCAGCTCGGCAGAGATTTGCTTAACCTGTCCGTCGGCGACATATTCGATGTCCACCGTATCGTAAATACATTGCTGCAGATTGTCTTCGCTGAGCCAGATATTTTTCGGCTTGAGCATCCAGCGGGATTTCAGTCTGTGGCTTGTGAATACGTTGCTTCCTCTGCCCTGCAGCGACCAATATTCTCTGGGCTCTGCGAGCATGTAGGGCGTAGTATATTCGACGTTTCCAGGCAGCGGGATTTCTCGAATCTGTTTTATTATGAGCTTGCCTTCGGGAGCCACTTTTTTAAATTCGAAGTCCAGCATGAGGCCGTCTTTTTGTACGACCTGGCAGTATTGTTCCGCGGCCGCGGCCAACAGCTCGTAAAGCTCGATATATTCCTGCTCCCATTCGAGTACCGTATTCTCGCGCAGCGGCACCAGGCTCGATCGCTGGAGGAGCCAGGGATATGCCCCTTGAAAATGGGTCATTTCAATCCTGACCTCTTCGGGAACCGCATCGACCGGCGGATTAGTGACCGATACTGCTCCCTTCTGGCAAACCACGTTCGCGGTCCAGTCCGTGCCCCAGCTCTTTTGCATTGTGGCAACACCGTTGGCCAATTCGATTTCGTCTGGAAACGAGTGATGTGCCAGTAGGGCCATGCCGGCGTCGGCCTCGTTGACACCATGCTTCAGCCGTTCCAGAAATGCGTTGTCGTTATAGAAACTGGCGAAGACCTTTCGGATGGCCCGAAACACACCGCGCTCGGCGTCTTCCGAAGCGTTACATGCACAGGGGCCGGCGTCGTCCTGATCCAGATCGTCGGCCAGACAGCCGCTGTAGCTGTCGTAGAGACCCGCTCCCGTGAACTGCTCACTGTCCTCGACGTTGGTCGAACTGCGAAAACGTATCTTCTTGTCGGGATCGAATCCGAAAGTCTCAAGGCCTTCGATTATTGCGGATTGTATCTCCGGATCGAACTGAGTGACATTAGAGTTTTCGATTAGATTGCGAATTGCCGCTAAGTCTCTGGATAATCCTTTCATGTCCGCCGGCGGATATCTCGTGTATTGCGACAGGCGCAGGGCGATTTCATCTCGAATGGTGCCTCCGCTGACGGGCGAGCGGATCTGCCACTTCGTCGGGTCGTTCAGGTCGTCTGTCAGGAACATCCCGCTAAGGATGACAGTATCACTCGTGCCGTTATAAAGCTCGATCCAGTCGGGAAATTCGCCGATTTCGGCCGGGTCCTCGATAGTCGTTTTATTGTCGGCCATGAATTCGTTGATTACCAGGCCGTTGCTGTCGCCGGTCGGCGAGTTCGCCGCACCGGGTGACGGATTCTCGAAGAATTGCCACATATCTCCGCCATCAACGGAGCGCCCGTACGAGATATCCTCCTGCTGGGGCCCGAAGCTCAGACCGTCGATTAGTGTTTGACCGTTGCTATCGAAAAGGCCCACATCCTCCCCCGACCGGCTCAGCTTGAAACCGGCATGGAAAGGTCCCTGCTCGGTGTCGTCATCGGCCCAGAAAAGAGCATATCCGCCCGGGGCCAGTACGATCGGCGCCATGCTGGGCAAAGACTGGTCGAGAAAGGCATTCCAGAGGTTAAACGAGAACGCCATAGCCTTAGGTGAATTGTCCGGAATAGCCTGGCGGAGGATACCGAAGTTTGCCGCCTTGCCGCCGACATAACCGATATCGGCCGGCTGCAAGTCGTTCGTGTCGGCCCAGAGCTGCCCCCATTGCTTCATCGGTGTTATCGTCAACGGAGATGTCTCTTTAAGCGCCAGGATCGATGCCTTCTCCTGCCCGCTGAGATTATCAATATCGAGCAATTTGACCGTGCAAAAGAGTTCCATGCTTTCGCTCGAAGCGGCCAAATAGACGCTGTGATTCACAATGCCTTGCGCACGGGCCGCATCCTGCTCAATCGCCAGATAAACGAAGGGTATGCCCTGAGATTTTGAGAGTATTGCCACATGGGAATTCGGCGTCGAGGGCATCAAACTGATAATGCCGGCCACGGATGGAATCTCAGCGGGCACGCCGTCGGTCATCAGGATATCTTCCGGCAGCAAATCGCCGTTGATGAAGGCGGCCTGGATTTCGCTGCCGACGAAGAATTTAAGCGTGCCCAGGGCCCAGCCATCCGAATAGCTCACGTTGCCTTCGGCCCATTGGGCCGTAGAGCCGATTAGTATGCCCTGACTTTCGAACCAATCGCGATTCTGCTGGGCCACGGTATACTGCTCATAAGTTGGGAAATAATACGCCGTCACGTTGGGCTCGGCTATGACCGAAGCCTTGACAATATTGAACAGACGGACGATTTCTTCGCGGCTATAGGGATCGTTTCGAACAAGCTGTATGCCGTACTCATTGAATGGCGGATCCGCCCGCGGGGACAGAATCACGGCGCCGAGCATCGCCTGCTGCCCCGCCTCGTGCAGGGTGACATCATCGAATTGTTCTATGGTCATGCCGATAAAAGGATCGAGACACTCGAGCGCAAAATCAAAATGGTATTCGTACTTCCGGCAGTCCTGATAGCACACAACGTTCGGATCGAATCCTTCTTTGGTGATGATTGTGAACTTAACGTACGGAGGAGACGTCCAGCTTTGAAACTCCTCGGAGGGATATTCAATCTGGTTTTTCCACGCCGGCTCCGGATCATCGCCTCCGGCCAGGCACAGACAGGGAACCGTGAGCACTAAAAGCAGGAAACGAATTCTAAAACACATGGCCACTCCACCTTAATATACAATTAATAATATTCAAGCCGCATTCTCGAATGCGGCTTGTCAACAACACTTATTATACAATTTATGGCCCTAAATTTCCAGTGATTTTACTGATTTCCTGCGATTTCGGAACCTTCCTATCGCCAAATCCGCGTCAGAGGGGGCGGAGGTTTTGCTTATAAGACTTTCAGTGGCTCAATAGATAGCACAGCCATGCCGCGAGAAACGCTCCGTAGTTTCCAATTGCATAGCCCATCAGTGCCATAAGAATACTTGCCGGCACGAGTTTTTCATTGTGACTTGAAGCAACGACGGGGGCGCTGGCCGCACCGCCGATATTTGCTGCGCTCGCAATCGCTGTAGAATGAATGTCCACTTTCAACAGATATGCACCAAGGACACAGAAAGCCCAGTGCACGGCTATCCAGATGTAGCATCAGAGAATGAAACATCCAGCAGAACCTGTAAGTACGGATATATCGGCCCTGGCTCCCATGTTCGCCAAAAAGATATAAACAAGAGCCATTGCAAGCTCGTGGCTTGCAGGGATGTGCCTTGCCGGAGTGAGCGAAAGCAGAAGGCCCATTGTAGTGA
>JBARRE010000078.1:0-2077 GCA_049644065.1 Sedimentisphaerales bacterium
CGTTGTTCTCGATGATCCATCCCTTGCTCCAGTGGGTGCCGATCAGGCCGATCTGCTCTGCAGTGGGCGGCGCCCAGGGCGTTGCCGCGTGCATCATTGTAAAGCCTCGCACGGTGATGAAATTGACGCCCGTCTTGTCGGGGTAGAACAACGTTTGGCGGACGTTTATCTCGACCTCGGCCTCATTCGGATTTACGTTATCGAATTGTGCCCGGATCGTTGTGTTCGTATTGTCCACCTGCCCGAACCACAACGGCGTATTTGAGATTGGTTTGAGCACATCATCCTGCTTGGCTGCTTCGGTGAGCCAGTGGTCATTCAGATAAACCGCTCCCGTATGGTGCTGGCGTCCTTTGGGATTGAACCAGTCGCCGTTAATTAAGTCACTGTACGGATTGAAATCCCCGAAGAAACTGTTGGGAATAGTGACTTTCCACGTATCGTTTTGCACCTTCTGCCAGCCCTTAATGACTTCGGAACCTTTTATGACGACTTTATCGCCGGGATTGGCCTGGTAAATGATGCGTTTCTTGCCGGATTGCCCTCCACGCGGCGGATTAATCCGTTCACGATAGGTCCCCTCATGCACCGTTATAAAGTCGCCGGGCTGTGCAGCCTCCGCCGCCCTGGAAATTGTTTGAAAAGGTGCTTTGGTCGTCCCTTTGTTCGTATCATCACCTTTAACCGAAACATGATACTCCCGCGCTTGTATAGTCACTGAAAATAAAAGCAGCATGCAAAGTATAAGTGACATCCGTTTGGCGTTGTTTTGAATAATCATAGTTATAACTCCCTATAAACAGTTTACTAAAACGTGTTTGTCTTTGTAAGAACTTCTACTATATGAACAAGAGCTTTTCAAGCAGAAATCCGACCCTTCTGAGTACCGCCGGGGAATCTGTTCGATGATTGTCGGCATGAGCCGGCCTCATTGCCGGGAACAAGCGATGGACTCAAGGCCAAAGGGGTTGATCAGGGACCAAATCGATGTTCTTGGCCGGGGTCATACCGAAGTATGAGCGGGGGGCGGGATTTTTTGTCTTGACGATTAAAAGGACTATAGAAATAGGTTTGGGCTTACAGAAAAACGCTCAGATAGTATTCTAATATGGTTTTTGCTTAATTCTCGTTTGCGGCTCATAATTACAGATCCCAGTGAACGACTGCCTAACAAATTCCCCAAATCTGAACGGCTCATATTGTTAACTTCTAAAAGAAATTTCAGAGTTTCTATTGGATCGTTATTTTCTTTGATTGGCTCATGCTCATTTTCATAAGCCTCTACTAAGATAGAAAGACTCTCAACAAAATCTTTTTGGTCTTTGGTTAAATCAGTACGACCAACAAGCTCATCGAGAACATGTATAACTTTATCATAATCATCTTTTGTGTGAATCGGTCTCAAAAGTATGGCTAAATCGTTCCATTCTTTTGGAATTTGACTCATTTTTCCATTTGCTTTTTTCTTTTTTGTGGTTAACACAGTTTTTCCTTCCATCTGTCCTTGCTATACTCGTCATGAGTTAGGACGAACAAAATATATACTATCTTTGTCTTGAAGTTTACATCACAAATAACTCTCACATTATTTCCACCAACGTCGAATATATAAACTAACTTCTTGCACTTCTTGAAAATATCTATCGAATCACCGAAAGTTTGTTTTATGTCATCTGGCTTATTCCATTCTGCTTGTTTGACAACTTCATGCCATATCTTCAGAGAAGCTTTCGTTGTCGCATGGGCTTGCCAGAACTCCCTTAACCTGGCTCTCGAAATTATTCTCATGATTAAATTATGTAATCATTTCGGCAAAAAGTCAAACATAATTTCTAAAAAAAATCAAAAAATTCTTGAAAATCTACCCTATTGGCTTCAAAAACGGCCCTAATCTATAAAACATATAGCATAATAGGGAAATAGGTATGGTGTCCCCGGAATTCTTCTTTTAAAGGAATACGTCGAGAAAATATCTGCTGGTCTTCCGTGGATTTGTCGATAATGTACATGATAGGCCTCCTTGACCAATGAGTAATATAGATGGTTTACACCTATCTCATCGTCAAGGTAGGCCTTG
>JBARRE010000079.1:0-12819 GCA_049644065.1 Sedimentisphaerales bacterium
AAAAGCCATTGCATATTGGGGGGTATGTCGAATTTAGTCCCGTTCTTTTCGGGTTGGATACGAACTCTGCACTATATAAGCTCAGATTGTATGACCGCGACAAAGAAAATATCCGTGAAGAATATAAATTTTCGGCGTTGTTGGATGGCAGCTATAAGAAGGGAACCACAGAATTTCGTGCAATAGTCAACACGGACTTGAGAAAAACCTATCTCGGATGGTCGGAAGAAACAACACTTTATGAAGGTTATATGTCATTAAGACCATCATCGACGTTTAATTTCAATATAGGTAAAAAAACGTTAAGATGGGGCAAAGGATATGCGTGGAATCCTGTAGCATTTTTGGACAGACCTAAAGATCCCGACGACCCCGAACTGGCCCGTGAAGGCTTTGTAGTGGCATCCGCGGATTACATTAAGAGTTTTGACGGTTCATTGAAAACGTTTTCTTTCACACCGGTTTTGATGCCCGTTTATGACCATATAAATGATGATTTTGGAAAGATTAACCACTTGAATTTCGCAGGGAAGACGTATTTTCTGTTTTATGACACAGATATTGACTTGATTTTCCTTACAGGCGGAAGCAAAACAAACCGATACGGCATGGATTTTTCCAGGAACATCACCTCTAATTTTGAGATTCATGGAGAGCTTGCATTAATCAATGACTATAAAAAAAGTTTTACCAACAGTAATGGAGCAGTCCTTAATAATGAATACGATGCAACAAGCTATCTGCTTGGCCTCCGATACCTGACCAAATCAGATACAACATATATCTTTGAGTTTTTTCATGATGCAACAGGATTTGCCGAGAGTGAAATGACGGACTACTTCTCGTTCATAGATCAGGGTTACGATACGTATCTTACTTCAGGCGATGATTCTCTTTTGACAAAAGCATCAAACGTAGCCGGAGGAAGCTACAACAGAAGAAATCCCATGAGAGACTATTTCTATCTACGCGCCAGCCAGAAAGAGCCGTTTGATATACTATATTTTACGCCGTCGATGACAGGAATATTCAATACTAATGACGAAAGCTTTTCCATTGGCCCCGAATTATTGTACACCGGCATCAAGAATCTGGAGCTTAGACTGAAAACAACCTTTCTTGTGGGGGACTCATATACCGAGTTCGGAGAAAAACAAAATGATTACAGGGCAGAGTTGCGGGTGAGATACTATTTTTGAGTCACATCACCAGCCTGTTTATGAGGAATAGTACTTTTGCCCAAGTTAAGTGATTCTCTGCTGCTGAAGGGCTGAATTGTGGGAAATTAGTCTATCAGGATCCTGTCACGTGAGGAGGTTGATTGGGGAGGTATTTGAAACCAGTCACCCAATGGGTGTGCCTTTGTAGTAGTGTCAACCGGATACGGGATACGATCATAATTTGGTTTGTAATATATTGCGGAGTTCACGGGGATGCACGCCTGCCACTAAACGAAGGAGTTGAAGGCTACCTGCGGAAATTTTAAAGACTTTCTATCGAGTTGCTGAGAGCTATCGTTTCGCTGCCGCACTAATAGTCCCCAAAAATCCCGCAATAAGAGTTTCTGGAGCTGTTGTGATTCCATGGAACCTGCTGTGTATTCCTGAAAGTCATGGCAGTCGGGTAGCCGCAATATGGCTCTCTTACACCCTCGGCTTAAACGAGTGGTCTTGTGGATATCATTCTTATGTGGTACAAGTAGGTTATGAAAAATAAGGCGCAAAGTAGCGAACGAGATGTAATCCTGGACTCGATTATCGAGGGAGTCTTCACCATTGATTCAAATTGGCACATCACTTCATTTAATCAGGCAGCAGAGAAAATTACGGGAATTCCTCGCAAGAATGCCCTTGGCCAGCAGTGCAGCGATATATTGCGAGCGGATGTCTGCGAGACGGACTGCGCACTGCGCCAGACAATGAGAACCGGCAAACCTATAATAAACAGAGCGGTCCACATCATTGATGCAAAAGGAGAACGACATGCAATTGCCATATCTACGGCCCTGCTAAAAGATGAAAATGGTAAGGTAATTGGAGGTGTGGAAACATTCCGTGATATGAGTCTGGTCGAAGAGCTTCGAAAGAAAATTGAAGGCCGATACTGCTGTGAGGACATAATCAGCCAAAATCACCGGATGCAAGACCTCTTTGGTATCCTTCCCAATATTGCGGAAAGTGATTGCACCGTTTTGATTGAGGGCGAGAGCGGCACCGGCAAGGAACTCTTCGCGCGGGCGATTCATAATTTGAGCTTCCGCAAGGATAAATCCTTTGTTGCCGTGAGTTGTGGTGCTCTGCCTGATACTTTATTGGAATCAGAGTTATTCGGCTATAAGGCTGGCGCTTTTACGGATGCTAAAAAAGACAAGCCCGGGCGTTTTGCGATGGCTGAAGGCGGCACGCTCTTTTTGGATGAGATTGGTGACGTATCTGCAGCGGTACAAGTGCGACTACTTCGTGTTTTGCAGGAACGCACTTATGAGCCTTTGGGCGCTGTCTCTTCCGTTAATGCCAATGTCCGTGTTATCACAGCAGCCAATAAGAAGCTTAGTGAGCTTGTCGAACAGGGCAAGTTCAGGGAAGATTTATATTATCGAATCAACGTCATGAGATTGGAATTGCCGCCATTGCGAGAGCGTAAAGACGATGTCCCGCTTTTGGTAAACCACTTCATCAATCGCTTCAGGCGACTACGCAATAAGAACATCAGTTGTGTTACAGATGAAGTGTTGGCGAGCCTTTTGGCGTACGACTATCCGGGCAACATTAGGGAGCTTGAGAACATAATTGAGCATTGTTTTGTGTTGTGCCAGGGTGAGGTAATTGAAAAGAAACATTTGCCGGCATCATCTTGTCCAAGTTCAAGTGTAGACAAAATAAAGACGAGTGAGATAACAACGCTTAAACAGATGGAGCAGCTTCTTATTATCGAGGCATTGCGGCGAAACAAAGGTAATCAGACAGCTACAGCCAAAGAATTGGGTATCAACAAGAGCACGCTCTTTCGCAAGCTCAAGGCGTATGACATCAAATCCCAAGCTACTACTTAGGTAAGCATCAACCTGATCAGTTCATATTCCCACACAAACGGAGCGTGTCCAGAGGTTGCATACTGCAATGACAAACAATGGATAGTAGTTGCAATATGCAATCCCGCGTTGTGTTCTCAGAAGCTATAATGACTTTGCTAAATTTCATAATTGTTTGCAATACAATGTGTTAGCATTCTTTCTCCCTCTACATTGACTTTCTTGGCACGCTTCTTGCATCTCCCACCTCTGAAAGGTTATTGCAATGAAATTAGCGATACCAATATGGAATGATCGTGTTTCGAGCGCATTTGACTTTGCTCACAAGCTTTTGCTTGTGGATATTGAATACGGTCGTGAAGCGGGGCGTGTAGAGATTTCGCTGCTCCCCGAGTCGAGCCCTGAAAAGGCGAATAGACTAAAGACATTGGGGGTCGAGGTGCTTATCTGCGGGGCAATTTCACGTTCCTTGGCCTCACAGGTTCGAGCATGTGGAGTCAAGGTCTTGCCTTATGTTGTTGGTCAAGTGGATGAGATATTGAAGGCATATTTGACAGGTGAGCTGATACAACCGCAGTTCACTCTGCCCGGCTGCTGGCCAGGTGCGCGGAAAGGATTTCGTCGAAGACGTCGATCGCCTCGCGCCCGCCAGTAGCACGTAAGAAGTTTTTAGAGCCCGCTTGCGTAGTACGAAATCGGATTCCTGCACCCGACGGGGACGGAGTCTAAGGCGAATGAGAAAAGGAGAAAGAAATGAAAGTAGCAGTGACATCACAAGGTGAAGATCTTTCGAGTGAGATTGATCCAAGATTTGGGCGAGCCAAGTGGCTCATCGTAGTGGATACAGAGACAGGAAAGTCTGAGGCACATGACAATACGGTGAATTTAAACGCTGCTCAAGGAGCGGGGATTCAGACTGGACAGAACATAGCCAATCTCGATGTTGATGCAGTAATAACCGGTAATGTGGGCCCAAATGCATTTAGGACGCTTAGTGCAGCCAAGGTAAAGGTATTTCTTGCTGAGAAACAAACAGTCCAGCAGACAATAGATTCGTTCAAAGCAGGCAAATTGAAAGAGGTAGAGCGGGCCAATGTTGAAGGCCACTGGATTTAGGATGTGCGTTTTTCAGACAGGTACGTAGAGCTATGCAGATTTTCTTAGATTGTATTCCTTGCTTCATTCGTCAGGCACTCGGTGCTGCTCGACTGTCAACTGACGATAAGCAGGTTCACGAGCAGGTGGTTCGAGAGGTTCTTATTCTTGCGAAAGACTTAGATATGAGTCAGAGCCCGCCGGTCATGGGTCAGAAGATACATCGATTGATTCGTGAATTAGTAGGGACTGAAGATCCATATCGTGATGTTAAGAAGCAATTCAATAATGCAGCACTTCAGTTATATTCAAAAATGCGCGCATACATTATCGAGTCCAAAGATATGCTTGAGACAGCGATACGGATAGCAATAGCGGGCAATATCATCGATTTCGGAGTTAATAGCGAATTACAGGAAAGCGAACTTGAAAAAACGATTAGCGAATGTTTGGCTGCTGAATTCTCCGATATGCAATTGAAACCATTTCAGCAGGCAATAAACGAGGCCGAAAAGATACTCTATCTTGCTGATAATGCCGGCGAGATTATCTTTGACCGCCTGTTGATTGAGCGGTTACCCATAGAAAAGGTTACCGTAGTTGTCAAGGGATCACCCGTAATCAATGATGCCACAATGGAAGATGCGGTCCTTGCCGGTTTGCCCCGAATTGTAGAGGTGATTGACAACGGCTCTGATGGGCCCGGGACGATTTTGGAAACCTGCTCCCAGGTTTTTGTCGATCGTTTCAAAGAAGCTGATCTGGTGATTGCCAAGGGACAGGGCAACTACGAGACTCTCAGTGATGTAGATAAGAATATATTCTTCGTATTAAAGGCTAAGTGTCCTGTTATCGCACAGGACCTTGGATGTGAAGTTGGTGAAATGGTTTTCAGAAAGAGCAAAACATTTAGAAATGCTGTGGATTTGGTTAAGGAGGCCGAATAAATGCCAGGTTTTGATGGTACGGGGCCGTTAGGTCAGGGCCCGATGACAGGGCGAGGTCAAGGATTCTGTGCCTTGACAGTCTCCGAAGAAAATCCGGGCGAAGTGAAAGGTTTTGCTGGATTGCAGAGTGTGCCCGTTAGTCAAATAAATGAGAATTTTCAAAATGCTGGAAAGGAGGTGGTTATTATGCCACGCGGAGATGGAACAGGTCCTGGGGGAATGGGACCAATGACAGGAAGAGCCGCCGGTTTCTGTGCGGGTTTCCCAGTGCCGGGTTATATGAATCCTGCTATGGGAAGAGCCGGTTTCTACGGTTCCGGCGTGCCGGTATTCAGGCCCTATGGTACAGGTTTGTATGGTTATGGTGGCCAAGCCACTCCGTGGTTTCGCAGGGGCTCTGGTTTCGGCCGCGGATTCGGACGGGGCTGGGGCCGCGGTCGCGGCAGAGCCAGATTTGGTTATTGGTGGTAGATATAAATGAGCACTTAATTGCAGAAAGGATAGATATTATGCCCAGAGGAGATGGTACAGGGCCTACAGGCCAAGGCCGCGGCATGGGGCGAGGGCAAGGCCAAGGTAGAGGCAGAATGGGTGGGCCGTTCGCCGCAGGACCGGGCGGAAATTGTATATGCCCGAACTGCGCAGCAGTAGTCTCTCATGTTGCCGGGCAGCCTTGCAATACAAGAAGTTGTCCAAAATGTGGTACGAAAATGACAAGAGTTTAATCTTATTTCGAAAGGAGATTTATCATGCCAGGTGGAGATGGAACAGGTCCTGGAGGTATGGGACCAATGACAGGTAGAGCTGTAGGTTTTTGCGCTGGTTATCCAGCGCCGGGTTATGCAAATCCTGTAGGTGGACGTGGTATGGGTATGGGCCGGGGCCGAGGTTTCCGAGGCGACGGTTTTGGTCGGGGTCGAGGTTTTGGTTGGGGCAGAGCCGGATATGACTTGCCTGCTTATGGTAGTGCTGTGAATCCATATGCTTATGGTGGTGCGCCGTTTACCCCAACAGTTGCGCCTCAGCAAGAGCTGGATAGTCTCAAAGGTCAAGCAGAATATCTTGAAGATAGCCTTGACGGAATCAAAAAGCGCATAGAAGAACTCGAGAGCCAGAAAAGCAGCAAGGACTAAGAAACAGACCGCTAAGGATTTACTTTCATAGGTACTTTTGGATTTCTAAGGGGAATGGTGTGTCTGTATAACGCACGTCATCATCCCCAGCTTTTTCTGTAGATTCAGGTCTTCTGTGCTCGGTTGCATAAGAAGTTGGTAAGGTTTACCGCAAGGTGCAGGGACACAGATGAGCCCCGAGCAGGAATTAGCTGCTCTCAAACAGCAGGCAGAATTGCTTGAAAGGCAAAAGCAGCAACTGAATCAAAGAATTACTCAGCTTGGAAGCGGTCTTAAGGCTGTTGCTGTTGTTGATTCTGAAAAGTGTACAGGTTGCGGTATCTGTGTCGATGTATGTCCGGCAGGTGCCATTGAGGTTAAACAGCAGGCTGTAGTTAACGAAGAAGCCTGCAGTGGCTGTGCCGCATGTGTTTCGGAGTGCCTCAATGATGCTATAATAATCGCCCAGAAAGAAATCGGCAAAGAAACTTTCTAAAGGAACAGACAAGTGAAAAAGAGTATGTTTCCACTTTGCGGGCGATGTGAAAGCAAGGAATGTCGTAACGGCAAGGATTGTTTTTCGCAGGCTGATAATCATAGGCAATTATATCAAGATAAGCTTACGGCAGAATTGCACAAGGCCGCTTCAGCGATTGAAGGACGTTATTATGGAAAAGAAACGCGACTAAGCGAGATAATATTATTTGCAGAGGAATTGAAATATAAAAAGTTAGGTCTGGCTTTTTGCATTGGTCTGAGCGAAGAAGCAAAAGTTATCGAGCAAATTTTCTCAAAGCATTTTGAAGTAGTATCGGTCTGCTGTAAGGTTTGTGGAATTGACAAAAAGGATTTTGGCTTGTCGCAAATCAAACCAAAAAACCATGAAGTTATGTGCAATCCCGCCGGTCAAGCCCAGATATTAAACAATGCAGAAACGCAGTTTAATGTTATTTGCGGGCTTTGTGTTGGCCACGATGCAATCTTTGCCAAGCTTTCAGATGCACCTGTGACAATGCTTATTGCCAAGGATCGTGTATTGGCTCACAATCCTGCGGCAGCGATCTACTGCCAATATATTCGAAAACACTTCGGCAAAAACACATAGCGGAGATGCATGATGGATCAAACATTTAAGGCGATGGAGATTGCCGTTGGCTTCCATCCGGATGGTTACAGGATAGACAAAACAGCGTCACCGATGAACAGGTACACGATGTGGGACATCTTACCGGGTAACCATTGGTGCAATCCGAAAGCGGTCTGCTTTGATTCTCTGCCGCAGAACGGCTGGATTGCAAAGGATAAATTTGATTGGGATAGGGTTAATACGATTGTGGAGCAAGTTTAACATGAAGATAGCAATTGCCAGTGGTAAAGGCGGCACGGGCAAGACAACGATTGCAACAAATCTTGCCTGTTCCATTGCTCGAATGGGTAAAACTGTGCAGTATCTTGATTGTGATGTTGAGGAACCTAACGGCCACATATTCCTGAAGCCGGAGATAGAAGAAACTCAGAATGTTACGATGGGTGTGCCGGAAGTTGACACCGAATTATGTAACGGATGCGGCAAGTGCGGCCAGCTTTGCCAATACAGTGCCATCATTTGTCTGAAAGATACCGTCATGACTTTTGAGCAGTTGTGTCATTCCTGTGGTGGATGTATGGCCGTCTGCCCGCAAGCCGCGATTAAGGAAAAACAACGTAAAATCGGAATCGCTGAATTCGGCAGAGCGAACGGAGTCTTATATGGCGCAGGCAAACTCGATATTGGCGCCATCCAAAGCCCCGCCTTGATAAAATATGTCAAAAAGAGATCAATTGACAGTGATACGGTAGTTATCGATGTCCCACCCGGCACCTCATGTCCGGTAATCGAAGCGGTTAAGGGGGCAGATTTTGTTCTGCTGGTCACCGAACCTACGCCGTTTGGCTTGAATGACCTGGAACTTGCGGTGGAGATGGTAAGAGAGCTTAAGCTTCCATTTGCCGTCGCCATAAACCGTTGCGACATAGGCGATGACCGAGTTGTGTGCTATTGCCAGCGACAGGAAATAGAAATTCCTCTTGAGATACCGAACGATCGACTGATAGCCGAAGCGTACTCGCAAGGGATTAAGATAATTGAAGCCTTACCCGGCTACGAAGAAATATTCGCGCAGCTATACCGGAAGATCAATGCGAGGATCGCGGTCAAATGAAAGATGACTTTGAATTTATGGAGAGAATAATCCGTGACTTAGCGGCGCGAAAGGCGGCCTGTAAGGTCCTTGGAGTTTCCGAAGACGCTGACAAAAAGGATCTGAAGAAAGCCTACAGAAAGGCATCAATGAAATGTCATCCTGATTATAATCAAGACGATGCCGAGGCGTCTAAGCGATTTGTGCTTGTCAAATGTGCATATGAGCTGTTAGCTGAAGATAAGCCCTGCCCGCATTTGCTGGAGGAAATCAACACATGGGAAGGCGTCCCAGAAGATCGCATGTATAAACTTGATAACCCATGGGGACATTTTCTGTGGTGGCGTGAGAAGTTTTTCAGTTCTGAAGAGAAGAAAGGATCCAAAGACAGACGTTCTTCTTGTGTTTAATAGGAATCCTTACAACGGTACAGATGTGACGTGGAATGCTCTTCGGTTGGCAGAACAATTGCTCGATATCGGTTTGGAAGTAAACCAAGACCAATAGCAGGCGTTCCTCGAACATCTGGTTCGGTACTATGGGAAACAGTAAAAGTGGTGGATCCGACCATAGTTCGACTCACAACTATAACGGCCGTATTAGGCAACTACTGAGAAGTAATGTCCTCGCAATCTGGGATTTATGACCAGGTAATTCAGTTGTTAACATAAGGTGAATTCATGAAGGAACTGGTGGTAATAAGTGGTAAGGGCGGAACCGGCAAGACAAGTATCGTTGCAGCCTTTGCGGCCCTTGCGAAAAAAGCTGTATTGGCTGACTGTGATGTAGATGCGGCGGATTTGCATTTGGTTTTAGAGCCGAAAGTAAAACGAACCAACGATTTTTCCGGCGGTAGGCAAGCCTCCATAATCGCTGAAAAATGTATTGGCTGTGGCAAATGCCAGGATATGTGCAGATTTGATGCAATCAATTTCAATGGGAAGGGAAACGATGTCGTTGATAAAACATTTACCATTGATCCGGTTTCATGTGAAGGCTGCAAGGTATGTGTGGAGTTTTGTCCGGTGGATGCGATTGAGTTTAACGACCATATAAACGGACAGTGGTTTGTATCAGATACGCGGTTTGGACCTATGGTGCACGCCAAATTAGGCATAGCTGAGGAAAACAGTGGCAAATTGGTGACTGTTATTCGCAAAGAGGCGAAGAAAATAGCACAAGAGCAAAAGAAGGATTTGCTCATTGTCGATGGTTCGCCGGGAATAGGTTGTCCTGTAATTGCATCAATTACCGCGGCGGATCTGGTGCTGGTCGTTACAGAACCCACCCTTTCCGGCAAACATGATTTGGAAAGAGTGGCCCAGCTTACGGCTAATTTTGGAATTAAAACGCTGGTTTGTATTAATAAAGCAGATATCAATCCTGAAATGAGCTGCAGTATCGCTGAGGATGCCGGCAAACACGGGTTGAAAGTTGTTGGAAAAATCCCCTACGATGAAGCTTTCACCAAGGCACAGATAATGAAAGCTACGCTGATCGAATATACAGGCGGTGATATAGCAGAAAAGATAAAGGCGATGTGGCGAGAAGTTACATATGAACTTGGCTGAGGATACTAATTTTATGCTGCAACAGTCTGCGTCATATTTCAATTTTGACGAGGCGGCCAATAGTTATGATAGCTGGTGCGCCGACAGGCGAGGTGCAATGTATGACCGCTTAGAAAAGAAGTTAATCGCCAATTTCCTGCCAACCGAGACCGAAGGGAAAAAACTGCTGGAAATAGGTTGTGGAACAGGCCACTGGAGTAGGTTCTTCAGTCAATGCGGTTTTGAGATCACAGGTCTCGACATCTCTGAGCGTATGGTAAATACAGCACTGCAAAAGGGCATTCCAGACGTTTCATTTCATATGGGTGACGGGCATTTATTGCCGTTCCAAGATAGCACTTTCGACCTGACGGCGGCGGCGCTGAAATTATGAAGGTACAGGCGGAAATAAGTCTATATCCATTACGCTGTAGCAACTTGACCGAGCCGATTCGGCAATTCGTTGAGCTGTTGGAGACTGATAAGCTAAAGGTCGAAATCGGGCCAATGAGTACCCTCGTTACAGGAGACCGCCAGGTAGTTTTCGAAAACCTTAATAAGGCTTTTGAGAGGCTTGCTGAAGAATACAAGGTGGTAATGATTGCAAAGATTTCCAACGCCTGCCCCCGATGTTAGTGACGATAGACAAGTTCATTATTGGAGAATGGAAAATCAACTATGGCAAAAGAAAGTAGCGTTCAAATTGACGAAAACAAGCGAAAACAAATGCAGACCGAACAGGAGCAAATCCGGCAAAGAGTAAAACGGATAAAGCACCAGATAATTGTCCTCAGCGGCAAAGGGGGTGTGGGTAAAAGTACGGTGGCGGTAAACCTGGCAGTCTCGCTCGCTCTTTCCGGTAAGCGCGTTGGGCTTCTCGACATCGATATACACGGCCCAAGTATACCCAAGATCTTAAATCTCGAGGGCAAAGCCATTCAGGCAGCAGGAGATACTATTTTGCCTATTGAAATGCTGGAAAACCTGAAAGTCATGTCTATCGGTTTTCTACTCCGGGGCAGCAACGATGCTGTCATATGGAGAGGGCCTATGAAATATCAGATGATAAAGCAATTCCTTAAGGATGTGCAATGGGGTGATTTGGACTTTCTGATTGTTGACAGTCCGCCCGGTACCGGTGATGAACCGCTTTCGGTCGTTCAACTTCTGGAAAACGCCGATGGTGCAATCATAGTCACCACGCCGCAGGAAGTGGCGTTGTCTGATGTAAGAAAAGGAATCACCTTCTGCCGTAACTTGAACTTGCCGGTTATAGGCGTGCTGGAGAATATGAGCGGTTTCGTGTGCCCAAAGTGTGGTGAGCGGACGGACATATTTAAGTCCGGCGGTGGTGAAATTATGGCTAACGAGATGCACGTACGCTTCTTGGGCCGGATTCCCATAGATCCGCAAATTGTACGAGCCTGTGATTCCGGCAGACCGTTTGTGTATCATTACAACCAGACACAGACGGCAAAGGCTTTCGAAAAAATATTGAATTCCATTCTCGAAATTGACACCAATGCTCAGGAATTAATCGAAACACAATCTTTACAAACAGGAGATAAGAAAATGCGCATAGCAATTCCATTAGCACAGGGTAAATTGAGTCTTCATTTTGGTCATTGTGACACCTTTGCAATCATTGATACGGATGGCGATGCCGGTCAGATTGTGAAGCGAAAAGATCTTACACCTCCCCCACATGAGCCTGGCGTTTTACCTGCGTGGCTTCATGGTGAAGGCGTAAATGTCATCATTGCCGGCGGTATGGGGCAGCGTGCTCAGCAACTGTTTGCCCGAAACGACATTGAAGTCGTAATAGGGGCGACAACCGGTTCGCCTGAAGAGCTTGTATCAGCCTATTTGCAAGACACACTAGAGACGGGAGATAACATTTGTGACCACTGATTCGGCAGGAAAGGCTTGTGTACTCTGCAGCGGCGAATTGAAGGATCCCGCAAGAGTAAGACATTTGGCAGACAATTGCCGTCTATTGATCGCCGCAGATGGATGAGTAGGACTTATGGCCGATTTAGGACTCAAACCATGAATCGTCATTGGCGACTTGAATTCTGCCACGCATGGTCTTAGCAAAATGCCAAGGGTTTGCATTTGGAATTCGTCCCAGCGGATGATGGAGGTATCATAGCCACCTTCCAGTGCGATGAAGCGTTTGAAGGTTACCCGGGCTTCCTGCACGGTGGAATGATATCTTCAATCTTGGATGGCTCCATGACACATTGCATGTTTGCTCATGTGGTTCGACTGCAAAGACGGCGATACGGTCGAGCAGAACAACGTAAGCGTGAGTTCGGGAGACCAGATATGGAACAAGCCGTCGGGACTGGGCGATGAGATCGCTGTGTATATCACGAGCAGCGGCCAGTCCCTGTGATTTATAATGTGAGTGCCGGGACGCCGGCTGGCACCGCTGGTGCTGGATAGCTGGAGCATTGAAACGACGCGCGATTTCGGTGAAATCGTTTATCTTATGCAAGTGGATAGCGCCCAGCCGACCGATTCAACGAATGTTTTTAACGAGGTGTATGATTTCAAAACCGTCTTCAAGAACCAGTTCGAATCTTAAGTCATTCTTACTAACCAAATCATCCTCATGTGCAAAACGTGGGTAATTGGAAGTATTGAATCCTTGCTGCAAATTTGACTTAAGCTTCAATACTGAAATACTGTACAGGAGAGAAATATGGATACCGAATACAATAGAAGAGATTTTGTGAGACTGGGCGCAACTGTTGGTGCCGGATTGGCCCTGGATGTCACGAATCTCCCAACCGCTGCGAAGGCAACGCAAGTTGTGGCTCCGGTGAGAGCAGCTACGGGAATTGATCGAGTTCGTTTAGGCTTCGTCGGTGTAGGCGGACGCGGCTCCTGTCTGGGCAA
>JBARRE010000080.1:0-19687 GCA_049644065.1 Sedimentisphaerales bacterium
TGTCGGCCCACGCGGCATCTTCATCTTCATCAACATGGCAAAGATTACACGCGTTGGGGCTCTTGAAGGCCAAAGTAGCCGCCGGTGCTGGAGGACGCATCGAATGATCGCTGCGATTCATGTGAGCAAACTTAGTCATCGGCATATGACATGCAATACACTTGCTTGCTTCGCTATCAGCCGGGTGATGTGTGTGTGCCTCAGTATTTTCAACTCGTTCTTTGTGGCATGGCATGCAGGCATGATTGGCTTTGGCAGAATCTGTAAAGCGATAACGACCACTCGATGTATGGCAGTGCATACAATCCAATTTGCCGCTCTTGACGCATGGGCTCATGCGCCAGCTCGTCATGGTATAATTTTCGCCCAGATCACGCCCATCAGGATAGAAATCCGGATTTTCAAGTGTAATCAGGTTGAAATGATCGAAATACTTGTCTCCCGGCTTAAAGGAGGCACTAACCGGACTCATCTTGGCATGACAACTATTGCACATCGAATTGGTCTGTTCAACGGAGAACGGTTTGGTACTGATGAGTTTCAAATCATCAGGCTCATCCCCAGTGGCAGCCGCTTGCTGATATACCTTCACATGCTGGTCCGCCGGCCCGTGACAGGTCTCGCAATTTATGCCCGGCTCGGCCCATGTCGTATGATACGTATCGGTCTTGAGATCATAGTTGGTCGAAAGTTGACTGACATGGCAGTTGTAACAGGAAGTGTTAAATGTGTACAACGGATCAGTCCAGTGCACGGGCTCATCGCGATCCATGCCGGGAAAGTGGCGAACACCGCTGGCGGCGGTGTCAAACCACTGCTTTTTGTTTACATCGAAGGCTACCGGCAAGGTCTGAAGACGTCCTTTTTCATAGGGCGTCAAAAAATAGTAAACATTCTTACCGCCTAAGACATGAACCATCGGATATGTATTCTTCCCTTCGGGGCCAATTTCACGCACCCAACCCTTATCAGCCTCAATTTCGGCGAGATACTGAAACCTGCCAATCTTGATGTCTGCTGCCTGTAACGTCAAATTCGCACTGGCAAACTCGGCCGTGTAAGGCTGCATGGCCAATCCATGGTGAGACGGCGCCCAGAGTTTGTAAAATCGCTCATGACACTGCCGACAACTCACAGACCCGGAAAAATCATCAGATTGAGTAGACCCTGGAGCTTCCAATCCCGTCTCAGAAACAACTGCATTCCCTGCAGCGGCCAAAGTGGCAACTACCAAGATAACTATCATTACAAATCTCATTATAAAGCTAACCATAGATCTTTCTTAGATGTAGAATTCAAAACCGGCAATCGGGCCTCTTATCATGCCCATAAAGCCCGATTCTCAATTTCTATTACTGGTCACATTTACCGACCGCCCACTCGATTGCATCGAGCAATGCCGGGCCGTCTACAGGTTTCCGGAAGAATGCTACTGCCCCTGCTTGCCTCGCCCGATGTCGCGTGTCAGGATCCTCGTCGGCAGTGACAATAATCACCGGCATGGAGATGCCCCTGGAGGCCAGTTCAGCCAGCAAGCTAATCCCAGCCAGTCCTGGCATCCGCATATCCGACACGATACACGCGTTGGGGGTTTGGCAGGCCTCCTTCAAAAAAGTCGAGGCATCAGCGTACATTCTGGCATCATAGCCGGCGACTCGTATGAGCCGGCCGAGTCCTGTTCTGGCAGAAGCATCATCATCGACTATGAAAACAGTGGCAGTTCTAATCGTCATACCGGCAGATTATGCGAATCGGCAGAGGGAGACAATACCACCTTAGTTGTATATACCACCAAAGTAGTATAGGAGGGAGAAGCAGGCAGTGGCTGGTGACAGTTGGCTATTTGATACCCGGATCAGCCGGTTCAACGCCAGCTTTCTGAGTCAAACGCACAAGTTCAGCCACGGAAACCACATCCATTTTTGACATCATCCGACCTCGGTGGATTTTCACCGTGTCCTCGGCAATGCCAAGCTCGTAGGCAATCTGCTTGTTCAACAGACCGGCCACTACGAATCTCATGACCTCGAATTCGCGAGGGCTTAGTGTGGCAAGCTTTGCGCGTATCTGGTGGAGTTCAGCGTGTGTTTCACGACTCGCCCGATCTTTGTCAAGGGCGGTCCGAATTGCGTTCAGCAGGTGCTCACGGTCGATCGGTTTTGCCAGGAAGTCCAACGCACCTTCTTTCATAGCCAGCGCTGTCATCGGAACGTCACCATGTCCCGATATGAAGATGATAGGCATAGTGTACTCCTCCTTGTTCATCTCCGCTTGCAGATCCATCCCGCTAAGGCCCGGCATTTTGACGTCGAGAACAATACAGCCAGGACCGTCATAGTGTGGGCTTGCCAGAAAATCTCCTGCTGAGGCGAACGCCTGGACATTGAACCCGGCGACGCGGATGAGACGTGAGAGCCCTCGCCGAACCGAGGGATCGTCGTCGATGAGGAAAACGGTTAGTGCCTGGCCATTCATCACGATTCAGGACTCCCTCCTGCTACAGGCAAACTAAAACAGATTCTCGCTCCCCGTTCAGCCTGATTCTCGGCCCACATCTGCCCACGATGCGCCTCGATAATAAACTGGCTGATGGCAAGGCCCATCCCCGTACCCTCCTGCCTCGTAGTGAAGAAAGGCTCGAAGATGTGTTCAAGCTCGCCGTCCTCAATGCCCGGTCCAGAATCCTCAATACCGACAGTGATCTTCCCCGCACCGCCCACGGATGTGCGGACTACCAGCTTTTGCACTGAACTCACAGAATCCTCCATTGCCTGCTTGGCGTTCACGATCAGGTTTATGAGGACCTGCTTGAGTTGGACATCGTCTCCCATTACCTGGGGCAAATCGGCAGCAAAGTCCTTTACAACCAGAACATGGTGGATCACCATATCGCTGTTCAAAACGCTCAGTACATCTTCGATCAGCCTGTTGAGATTGAGAAGTTGTAAGTTTGTATCCTGTTTGCGCAAAAACGCACGCAGTTGCCACATCACCTCACCCGCCCGTTTCGTATCGGCCACAATATCCTTTACAATGATCCTTATCTCATCCATATCCGATTGTGGATTTTCCAGCAACATTTCGGCCGCCTGGGCGTTGCTGAGGATTCCGGTCAGCGGCTGTTGCATCTCGTGGGACAGCGATGAGGAAAGCGCCTCGAGCATCTTCACACGCCCAAAATGATAGAGGGCCTCATGGGCGTTGCGAGCCTGTTTCTTTGCTATCTCAAGGTCAGTCACATCGTGAATCGAAGCGAAGAAGCCATGGATGCTGCCCTCTCTAAAATCGGGAACGTACATGGCCAGCAGATGACGTGGCTCTGACGCCAAAGATGGCCTTGTTATCTCGAAGGTAACAGGTTGGCCTGAAAGCACCGTCTCAACCCGTTCGCGTATCACTTCTAAAGTGTCCTCATCGAGCACCTCCCTAATCTCTTTACCAGGGATCTGGTCGCGTGGTAGTCCTACAAAGTTCGCGTAGGATTCGTTAACGAAGATATATCGCTGATCGGAGTCAATGTAAGCAATCCTCGCCGGTAGTGAGTCCGTGATCAGACGCAGTTGCTGCTCGCTTTTCAGAAGGGCGTCTTCGTTGGCTTTGCGCTGGGAAATATCTATCCCCATGCCCATGAAATATACTTCTCCTGCAACTACAAGACGAACCCCCTTGAAAATATAAGGCACTTCCCTCCCATCACTCAAGAGCAGGGGAGCTTCAACCATTGCCTCGCCTTCGTCAAATACCTTCCGAATAGCACTCGCAATGGTGCCTTTATAATCCTCCGAGAACCAGTCTAATACCATTCGACCCTTCAACTCGTCGGCCGAGAATCCGGTCAAAAGCTCGTGGTTCCGATTCCAATGGACCATTCTCCAATCGGAGTCATAGAGGTAGAAAATACCGGGCAAACTGTTAATCGCTGTTTCCGTGAACTGCTCTTGCTTCAAAATCGCTTCCTCGTCCGCCTTACGTTCGGTGATGTCGGTCAGCATCATTGCCAAGTGCATTATCCCGCCATCTTCTTCGCCCACCTCACTGACATTCAGCAGCACAAAGCGTTTCTTTCCGCTTTTGGTGATGATCGCCATCTCCTCATTATGAATTGGAGTGCACTTCTGCCAGCCGTCAAGGAGTTTCTTCATCTTCTGGTAGGACTCCGGAACAAAGATCGTTGACAAGGATTGACCTACCAATTCGTTTTGTTCATATCCCAACGCTTCCAGCGCCGAATCATTGATATTTAGAACGGTACCCTCAGACGAAACAATGCAGGTGTAATCGGTGATATTCTTGAAAAACTGACGGAACCTTTTCTCTGATCTGACCATCTTCGCTTCTGTCTTTTTTTGCATGAGAACTCTGGTGAAAACCTCGGCAAGCAGGCGCAAACGCGGTTTCAATTTCTCCGGCCAAAGGTATTCTGATCGAATACTAGAGAACGCCAGTGCAATAACAGTGCGATTCTTGATCTGGACAGGAATGAAAAGCGAAGATTTCACCCCGCGTGATTGCAGGTATTCCAAATCGACCATGGCTTCTTGTGGAAGATCGATAAAGCGTGCAGAAATATCAGTCAGCAGACGCTCAAACGGTGATGAATTCAAAGCTTGAGCGGCCTCAAGAGCCTTGGCTGGTTTTATCTTTTTTATTCTTTTTCATGCTATCGTAAATATACGCATCAATGGTTAAATAACATAACAAACACTATAATCCCTACATAACTTGCTTAGGAGTAATACAATACAGAATATGCCGACGGTTGTAAAGTAATTCATAGCCTAATCCATACCCAGCTTTTTAAAAGGCTACAAAAGAGATAATTGCAAAACCTGGATCACAGCCAGTCATCAGCCGGTATTAGATCTACCGCTTACATCCGCAGTGACAATGGGCCAGAGTTCATCTCAAGTGCTGTTCAGAAATGGCTCGAAAAAGCCGGCGTAGAAACCTTGTATATTGCTCCAGGCAGTCCCTGGGAGAATGGCTACATCGAATCTTTCAACAGCAGGCTCAGAGATGAATTGCTCGATAGAGAACTGTTCTTGAGCGTCCTGCGGTCTCGGTCATAGTCCAGAATGGTCCAGGCCAAGGTCGTCGATTTGGCCCCTATTCAAGGCCCTTGGCCTTGAATCCGTCACTTGTTCCTGGCAATTAGGCTGGCTAATTTAGCATCAACGGTAAGACGCGGCGTTTGCCGCTCTTGAGAAAATCAGCAGGGGGAAGTCCGTAAGAATAACAATCCGTTGACAATTGATTATCGATTATTCTTACCATAGGTCGCCTGTATAAACTTTCAGCGCTCTTAACCTGCCGCCTCAACATGCTGACGCGTTATGCCATAGGTAAGATTATAGATAAAAGAAATGAGACGACGATCGCTGTGAAACCGACTATAGCCAGCAGTGGCGTCCATGATTTCAGGCCCTCGGCTTCGGTGAGCCCGGTCATTTTAACGAATATCCAGAAACCGCTGTCGTTCATCCACGAGCCGATCAACGAGCCGCCCCCGATGGCCGTCGCCAGATAAGCGGGGTGATAGCCTAACGTCTCTGTCGATGTGAGCATTGCGGCGATCATCGCCGATGATGTTATCATCGCAACGGTGCACGAGCCCTGGGCTATTTTGATCATCGAAGCGATAAAAGCGCCCAAACCAAGTAACATCAGACCTCCTGTTGGTTGACTTCCACTGCTCTTGAACAGGTTTTCAATCGCCGGGCCGATCTGGGCTGCCTTGAGCATCGCACCAAAGGCGCCGCCGGCGGCCGTGATCAGGATAATCATGCCGCCGCTCATTAACGAGACTTCTACTACTTTCGCCAGTTGTACGTTCGTCAGGGCGCGTTTACTCTTGAGCATCAACATGGCGATAGCCGCCGATATGAGCATCGCCAGATTCACATCGCCTAAAACAGCGGCGATTCCAGCAAACCGGTTCAGCCCCGAGCCCTCGGCTGCGCCTTCGGCCATTGTACGGACAATCGTATTGGTCGAGACAAGCAGCACGGGCAGGATGATCGGCAGAAGTGACACCAGCAGGCCCGGCAGTTGATTATCTTCGAGCGGCTCGGGCTCAGACAGCTCGCCGCCAAGCGGTCTCATGGGTATATTCATCCGCCGATCCACCCATCCCGCGAAGAACATTCCGACGAAGGCGGCGGGAATTGCCACTAACACGCCTATCATAATCAATGCCCCAATATCGATACCAAGATTTTCGGCCATGATGAGCGGCCCGGGAGTGGGCGGGACCAGGCAGTGTGTAATTACTCCGCCGGCTGTTATAGCCATCGCGTATTTCAGGTAATGTTTTTTCGTCCGCCGGTGCATGGATCGCGCCAACGGCACGAGCAGATAGAACACTGTGTCGAAGAATACCGGGATCGAAAGCACAAAACCGCTGGCCATCAGCGCAGTGGAGCTGCGTTTTTCCCCCAGCAGTGACAGGAAGCCTCTGACAATACGGTCCGCCGCCCCGCTGTCCATCATGCACTTGCCGATGACTACGGCCAGAGCGATGACAATGCCGATGCTGCCGGCCGTGCTTCCGAATGCCGTCGCCACCCGGCTGATCTTTTCGGCCAGGTCTCCCGGGGCAAGCAGGCTCACGACTACCGCCGAGGTGATTAACGCAATAAACGCATTCATTCTCAGCAGCGCAATCATCAGGATGACCGTAAGCATGCCGAGGGCAAGAATCATCAGCGGGTGAAGACTGAGCATAATATTGCTTTCCCTTCAAATAACCGGTTATGGATTTGTTCGATTCTCGATATATTTCAGGCCGAGCATGGCAGCTCCCTTCATCGAAGACTGCTCCTCATAGACGTATTCGCAGTCCCTCATCCACTTCGATTTTGCCCGGATCAAAGCAGAATTTGTCGCCCCGCCTGTGATGTGGAGAATGTTTTGAAGAGATACGTTTTTTTCAATATCATCCAAGTGTGATTTTTGATATTCGCATAGCCCTCTGACGATTGCAGCCAATATTTCCTCGCGTGTAGTTTGCTGAGTCAATCCTGAAAGTTGAGCCTTGAGCGGCTCCAGACTGTAACGAGAACCCATCAGATAAGGAACATACGTCACACAACTTTGGCGGTCAAGCCAACCTTCAATCGCCGATGGAAGGAATCCGTTGTAAAACTCCTCGGCGTTCAATTCACTGCAGAAAAGCTCTCTGAACCAGTCCAGCGCCTTTCCTCCGGCGTTCATCACATGCAGTGTCAGCCATCGATCCGGCAGCACATGGGCACGGATGTTATAATTGGCAGACGGCAGGCATCGATCCAGGCATACCAGAGAGATTTCGCAGGTGCCGTTGACATTGATTACGTCTCCGGAATTCTTGATTCCCACCGAATATGCCGCCAGCACGGCGTCATTACCGCCGATCAATACGGCCGGTTCTTTTTCGAAACCGAGCTGCCGTGCGAGTGACTCACTGACTCGCCCAACGCTTTCGTATGCCGGGACAATGTCCGGCAGGTGGTTTAGCGTCAGGCCAAAGGTTGCGGCAATATCCTCATTCCAGGTCAGGTCATTGGCAACGGTATTATACAGAGCCGTCAGTGACGCGGACGATGGATCGATAGCAGAGACGCCCGTCAACCAACGAGCGATATATGTATTCGAGTGGCCGAACTTGTGAGTCTTCTTGAAGATGTCAGGATGGTTGTCTTTAATCCAGAGAATGCTCGCTAATGAGCAACCTCCGGCGACCGGCATATTGGCTGTGGTCTCAAGGAGAGACGCCATACCAACGGTCTCAATGATGCGTTGGGCCTGTTCGCGAGAACGCTGGTCGAGCATTAAAATTGCCGGATAGAGCGCCTCGCCGTTTTTGTCCATTGCCGTCAGTCCGGGAGTTGTTCCCGAAAGAGAAATCACATCAACATCAGCAATAACCTCGGCCATCGCTTTGCGGCCGGCAACAAAGGCTTGTTTCCATTTATCTTGCTCGATATCACCAAACAGGCCGTCGTTATAGATGTTTACTTCGTATTCCTGCGAGAATTGTGTAATCGGACTCAGGGTCGCATCAATGACTTGAAAAACACCCATTTTCATACCGGTCGTCCCGATATCAACGGCCAATATCGTTTTGTTTTCGGTTGTTTGAGGCTTCCGCGTTGCTTTCATTAAGAGATGAAACCTTCATTCACAATTTGCCGTTTGATTTCTCCCACAGCTTCTTTGGTTACTGCCTTGAGCGGGTGGCGAGGCTGACCTCCCTTGAATCCCATTATATCCATGGAGGCCTTGACACCCGCTACGCCCCATGTTCCTGAAACGGCCTGATTAAGCCGGGAGAGTTTAAAGTGAAGTATTTTGGCTTCTTCATATTTGCCCTGCGAGAACAACCGGTATAGGTCGCAACAGGGATCGGGCAGGACATTGGCAAGAGATATGACTCCGCCGGGAATTCCTAAATGAAGGCCGGGATAGAAGAAATTGGCAGAACCGGACAGAACGTGGAAATCTTCGGCCGGGTCGAGGTTTGCAAGGAGTTTGGCCGGCCCTTCCGGAGATGAATCTTTCATGCCGACAATGTTTGGGTGCCGTGATAGTTCGAGTACAGTCTGGGGCGGTATTCTTACTCCGCCCGTAAAGCCGGGGGCGTTGTAGAGTAATACGGGAATGTCAATTGAGTCGGCGATCCGTTCGTAGTGGCTTTTGAGAGTGGCGCCATCGATCTGTTTGGCGAAGTAGCATGGCGTCAGGACGCTGACATAGTCAAAGCCCATTTCGCAAACCAACTGTGACTTTTCGATTGTCTGTTTGGTTGATTCGCAGCCGGTGCCGACCATGACCACTTTATCGCCTTTTTCTTCAGCGAAAATTTCAAGAACCCGGACCTGCTCTTTGTCGGTCAGGCTCCTGAATTCCCCGTTCGAGCCGAGCGCAAGATAACCGGCCAGGTCCGTCTCGTTGAGTTTTTGCAGATTGAACCTCAAGTCGTCGAGTGCGAGTTTGTCGGAACTGAATGGTGTCACTACCGGAGCGAAAACACCCGAAAGCTTTTTCCGATTGTCTGTCATAATAAAATCCTTATCAAAACAGCAGCATCACAATGTACTGATCCGTTATCACTTCTGCAAGGTATCTTTGCCGGCTTTCAGCAATTCAACAATTGCATCGACATCGTACACGCAGCCGCCCCATGTGCCTCCGCCGACCTCCTGCAAAGCAGCCCATAAGCGCGTATCGTCCGGAAGGCCCGGATGAGGCGCCAAGTCAGATCGCAACTGGCGCCCGGCCAATATACGCGTGCCAAGTTCCACACTTCGCTGCTTGGCCTGAGAGTCAGCCTCTCCAATCAAATCAACACTTCCTTCCAGATTTTTGCAGTCAATAATAATCTGGATGATATCTCCATTCATAACCTTTCCGACCGGGCCTTTCGCCAGGGCTTCCGGAGCGATGTGGCCGATACAGGCGCCCGTACTGACTCCGCTGAACCGGCCGTCGGTAATGACCGCAACATCCTTTCCCCAGGGAATATATTTCAGGGCGCCGGTCACTTGCAGTATTTCTTCCATCCCGCTTCCCATCGGGCCCGCGCAAATGAGCACGACGACATCGCCGGGCTGAACAACTCCTGCTTTTATGGCCCGGATAGCGCTGGACTCACCGATAAACACGCGTGCAGGGCCGATCTTGCGATACACGCCCTCGGCATCCAATAGCGTCGGATCAATGGCAGTGCTTTTGATGACAGAGCCTTCGGGCGCAAGATTGCCCTGTGGCAGGGTTATAGTACTGGTCAAACCGCACTTCCGGGCCCGCTCAGGATTCATAATAACCTCGTCCGGATCGACACCATCTCTTTCGCGGAGCAGCTCGCGCAATCGCCGCCGGCGATCTGATGTTTCCCACCAATCAAGCATCTTGCCCAGGCTTTCGCCCGATACCGTCAACACTTGCAAATCCAAGAGGCCGAGCCGTCTCAATTGCAGCATGACTTCCGGCACGCCGCCTGCCAGGAAGGCACGCACTGTGGGGTGCCCTACCGGGCCGTTCGGCAAAACATCGACAAGACGCGGCACTTCTCGATTGAGTTTCCTCCAGTCCTCCGGCGTTGGGCGTCTCAATCCTGCCGCATGAGCGATTGCCGGAATGTGCAGGAGCAAATTCGTTGAACCGCCGAAGGCTGCGTAAACAACCATCGCGTTACGAACGGCTGAGTCGGTAATGATGTCCCTGGCGGTCAAGCCGCGTGTGTGCAGCCGTACCAGCGCCCGGGCCGAGCGACATGCCATATCCAGCCAGATTGCCTGGCCTGACGGCGCAAGCGCTGCGTGCGGAAGGCTCATTCCGAGGGCTTCGCCGACAACCTGGGAAGTCGCCGCTGTTCCAAGAAAGTGACAACCGCCGCCGGCACTGGCGCACGTGCGGCAGGCCATTTGTTTTGCATATTCCAGTGTCACCAGGCCATGGGCAAAACGAGCTCCCATTGACTGGACTTTGGCCAGGTCCTCACCTTCGGCGGGCGGAAGTGTTACGCCACCCGGCACCAGCACGGACGGCAGGTCGTGCATGGCGGCCAATGCCATTATCATTGCGGGCAGACCTTTGTCGCAAGTCGCAACGCCGAGCACTCCTTTTCGTCCGGGCAAACTCCTTATCTGGCGGCGAAAAACCGTGGCGGCGTCATTTCGGTAGGCAAGGCTATCCATCATTCCCGGCTCGCCCTGGGTCCGTCCGTCGCACGGATCCGTGCAAAAGCACGCGAACGGCATGTAATCCAGACGTTGCAGTTCTTGCGCCGCCGCTGTGGCCAGCAGACCAAGCTCCCAGTGCCCGGTGTGATAGCCAAGTGCAATGGGTGTGCCGTCACCTGCACGAATCCCTCCCTGCGTACTAATCAGCAGGAACTGTTCTTGTGTCAATTTGGCAGGTTCCCACCCCATACCCGCACTATGACTCATGCCAAAAATTACACCGCTGGGGCTCTTGACGAGCATGTCCTCGGTCAAGGGCAGACCACCTTGAGGCCCCGCCGCGCTTGTGCTGATGTCATAGATGCTATTGTCCTTACCATCCAGAATATCTTCGAGCGTTATTTTATCCGGCATAAAATTGTCTCCAGAGTTACCTGAACGTTCGGCGGGTCACCCAGTTCGGAGACGACCAGGTCTGCTTCTGTGAAATCCTCGTCCTTCGTATAACCGTTCGTAGTGACAATGCAATGCATACCTGCTGCTTTTGCTGCAAGCAGCCCAATGCGGGTATCTTCTACCACAACACATTCCGACGGCTCAAGGCTTAATCTCTCCGAAGCCAGGTTATATATTTCAGGATCTGGTTTTTTCTTTGAGACAACATCGCCGGCCAAAATCGTGCTGAAATGAGCCTTCCGCTCGGGACCGAGCAGTATTTCTGCTACCAGGTTAACCGCCCGCTCGTGAGAAGTAGAACAAATAGCCAAAGCAACATTAGCGGCGATAGCCTCATCTACAAGTCTTGCAACGCCGGGACGTAAAGGTAGTTGTCCCGCTTCGATGATTTCCATGAAATAATCTGTTTTAAGTTTATGCAGTTCTTTTATAAGAGCGTCCTTATCAGCAACGTCCGGAGGCCAGCCGTAGTTGTCGAAGTAGTGCCTCATGCGTTCTTTACCGCCGGAAACTTCCAAAAGTTCTCCGTACAGTTCAACACTCCACTCTATCGGTAAATCTTTTTTTGCAAATGCTTTGTTAAAAGCAACTCTGTGCCCGTCCCGTTCGGTATCAGCAAGAACGCCGTCACAATCAAAAATAATGGCTTTCATTACGGCCTCCTTCAAGCCTTTCCTGAACAACCGAACAGATTAATGTTCTCAATAATGCCTGCCTTTAGCGCATTAAACTGAGCGTCAATAACTTTCAGGGGATTATATTCCGTATTGTTCGCATTGTGGTAAGTGACAAATCCATCTATAAACTCATATTTGAGCTGGGTCGATATGTTTACTTTAGAACAACCGAGTGAAATGCACTTTTTGAACACATCATCCGCCAGTCCCGTGCCGCCGTGCAGAGCTAAGGGGACAGGTGTCTTAGCAGCGATTTCTTCGAGCAACTCGTATGCAATCTTTGGTACGCCCTTATACACGCCGTGAGCGGTTCCGATCGCAGGCGCGAAACAGTCCGGCTCGACTTCTTCACAGAATCTGATTGCCTGTTCAGGTTCAGCCAGATGCGCATCCTGCTGTTTTACGTGAATATCATCCTCCACGCCCACGATTGCCCCAAGTTCGGCTTCGACTGTGACATTTTTCGGTCGCGCCATCTTCACTACTTGCCTGCTCAAAGAAAGGTTTTCCTCGAATGGCTTCGAAGAGGCATCGATCATAACCGATGTCCAGCCCGACTCGATGCACTCTTTGATAAGGTCTAAATCCTTGCAGTGGTCGAGGTGCAAAGCAATCGGCACACTCGATGAGCCGGCAAGCTGCCTTACCCACGAGATAATAGCCGAGGTACCCCAGAAGATGACCGTCTTAGCGGATGTCTGGATAATGACAGGAGCGTTCGTTTCTTCCGCAGCAAGAACGACCGCCTTTGTCGAATTGTAGTCAAGGATATTAAAGGCACCGACGGCATAACCGGCGTCTGCGGCCTTGCCAAGCATAACATTCATATTTTCAAGTGGCATTGCTTTTCTTCCTAACAGATATTTCCTGCAAATGTAACTCTCTTCTTACCGCTTCGGCAATCTAATCTTCCTGCTATACTGAGCGTAAGTAATACGGATAGGCTACCTGAGGCGAGTCATCTTGTCAACGGAAGAAACACGCCCGGAGCGTTAGCGACAGGTAGTTTTGACCTTCTGTATTTCGTAACTCATATCTCGCCAGGCCCGGCCTGGGATGGCGTCAAAGTCGGAGCAGGGCCGCCGCCGATCTTAACGGAGCACGGTTGGCTGCTGATATACCATGGGGTAAAAGGTTACGGCGGTCAATGGCACTGTTACGTTTTTATCGATGTTTGCGCATAACCTAAGCACTCGCAACGCTTGTTTTTTTTAATTTAGTCAAACGTTAACGTTTTTACTTCTCTCTGGCCGAGATTATATGCAACCTCTCTGGCTTTTGTCCCCTTTTTAAGCCAGAGAGGTTTACGATGGTTACGAACCTATCGCAATCCATTAAAAACAAAAGTATTGGTTTTTCAGTGTTTGATCAACTTTCTTATTCGGATAGCGCTCTGCCATTCGGCAACGTACTGTCTGCTGATCGTATCAGGGAAATGTTCACAGGTAGTGACGTTCTCTTTGGCTATGGGGAAGACGACCTTTGGAATACAGGGTTGACCTTATGGTCTTTTATTGGCCAGGTACTACAAGATGGCAAACAATGCTCATGTAATGCCGCTGTTACCAACGCAACCAGATACATGATTGGGCATGGCATGCCATCGCCAAGTCCTGATTCTGGTGAATACTGTCGGGCACGGCATAAGCTTAATGCCGAAGTACTTAGACGACTTGTTCGTGACATCGCCGAAAAAATGTCAGTGTCAATTCCTGGCCACTGGCTTTGGCTTGGAAAGAATGTCAAGGTAGAGGCTTTTTCTTTGGATGATTTGGCATAGTCAAAGGGGTTTTGCTGCCGTCATGGTTTTGACGTACCATGGAAATGTGCTCTTTTTCCCTCACGGTTCGAAAGCCCAAAGTCTCCAATGCCTTTACTATCTTTGGCTTGAGTGCATCGACAGGGAACTTTGCCATCAAACTTCTACTCCTGTTTCCGCAACAAAGGCCTCTATAATTCGTGGCTCTACCTCTAATACTTCCTTTCCAAAGGTCTCAATATGAAAACGAATTGCCGACTTTACATCAGAGAGTACCTCCTCATAGGTGTCTCCCTGTCCAACTACTACCCCCTTGAGGCCCAGTGGGTACGCCACATAACCATCGGCGTGTTTCTCCACAACGATCTTAAACTGTCTCATAACAAATCCCTCATCTTTTAAGCAATGGCAGAGACTCTAAAATAACGGAAATAGTTCATTTAGGCAAGGCCTTATGCGCAGTAAGAGGTTATTATTTCTTCGCGTATCCTTTCTTTTTGAAAAACTCCGCTGCGTCGGCCATATTGTTAAAGACTTTTGTCGCCGTCTGGGTCACAAAGACCGAAGGGCTCTGCCTGGCCGTCCAGATGACGTACACTTCTTTTGCCGCTTCATGGGCGTGCTGAAGCTCTCTTTCGACGCCGCTGGAGATGGCGGCCCGCCCGTCTTCCATGCTCGGCACAAGGCTGATTATCATCTCCGACTGGTCGATCAGCATGAAATCGCGGGCGTATGTCTGACTGTTAATATCGCGCTGGATCTGTCGGACCTCGTTCAAATCCAGCCGGACTTGCCGGCCCAGAGCCACAGCTTCGACGTAGTCTAATCCTTCCTCGCCCGCCCGACGGGCCTTGTCCGGCAGGTAGCATTCCTCAAGATCGCCCGGGTCAAAGCAGATAAACGATTGTTTCATCAATCGCCTGAATTCGTTAATCTCCTTTTGTACGTTCTCCATGCCATTGACGGCGGTCATCGGGAAGCTCAGATACGCTCTTTTCATACGACCGTCGAAAACAAGCCTGTAGAACGTTTCAGCCGTCCCAGCTTCGGCGCCGCGGGCAAGGCAATACAAAGGAACCGTCTCATCAATCCCCTTGCAGAGCATTTCCGTGCCGAGAATCTCTTCTTCCCGCCAGACGATCAAGTCTTTCAAACTGTGCTCGACGGCATGATCGTCGACAAGCCGTGTGTGCAGAGCAACGACGCCGTCTATCAAACAGACGTACATATCGGCGTTGACCTGGCGCATCTGGTCGAAGTCAACAGCCGGGAACAATCCGTGCCGCCAGCGGAACGTCGCGTGAGTATTGACGATCAGGTTGGGCGCTTTTGCGGCCTTAGCGATAATATCTTTAAAAACGCTCCGGCGAAGCGAGCTGAGCCTTTTCATCGGGATATCCAGAATCTTGCCGGGCGGAATATCGGGCGCCTCGGCGTACATCCGGTCGCCGACGTTGCACAGCAGCACATCTTTGCCCTGCCCGGCGGCAAATTGGCAGACATCCTCAAGGTAGCTCTTCTTATCAACGCCGACCATCCCGGTAACGACAATAATCATATCCAATCCAATCTCAAAAAATACTAACAATCCTGCGAACCGTTAAGGTATACGACAGCCGTCCGGCAGGCATCATCCTTTTCTAAAATTATAAAGCATCAGCAGCCCAAAACCATACCCTCGCATTGGTGTCGGATTTGAAGAATTCGAGAAGCATCTCAGCGACTTTCCGGCGTCCGGTCGTGCTCGGATGCGTGCCATCGCCGGCTAAGTCTTCACGTTTCCAAACCAGATCGTCGCTCTTGCGGCCTTTGACTCCGTCGGCCCAAAGATACGGCCCCCATAAAAGCAGCGGCGATTTCACCCGGACTTTTGCGGAGTCGTAGTTCAAATCCGGGTTGCCGTTGATCTGGTCCTCTATCAGCCACCTGACGGAAAAAGCCGACTCGTAGGCATACGGCTCCGGATTGAGTTCGCTGACGGCGTAGCCGGCGTAGATCCGGCTGGAAAGGTACGCAACCTGCAGGTTGACGAATTGCTTCTTGAGCATGCGGAGTATCTCAGCGGTATCGTCCTGCAGCGATTTGGCGTGTTTGGGAAATTCACCCAGACCCGCCGGATTAATTTGTGCCTGCTTAATCCAAACAACCTGGACCTGTGCAGCAGTCACCTTGGCCTTCTTAATTCGTTGATCCATCACTATCCACGGTGACGGCCTCTTCTTGTTTCGCCGCTGGTCAGGGTAGGCCCACTCGTGAGCGGCCTGCCCGCCCTGAGCGCAATCCACGATAACCACGCTGGGCGACTTGTTCGGGTCGGCATCGGCAAGCTTCTTGAAAAAGGAAAACTCCTGGGTTGTGTTTGACATGCCAAGTGATATCAGAACAATCTTTCCGGTTTTCGAAGGCTTGCCTTTGACATCGAGCGGCTGGATTTTGGCCAGTTCCTTTATCGCCGCAGCATGGTGAGAATCGGGCGGTGTATTTCCGCCTTCACCATAAAGGCCGCCCGTTTGCCCCTTGTACAGTCGGCTTGCCATCTCCGTGATTGGAACCAGGCCGGTGGTCTCTTTTGCCGAGGCGGTTTTGCCCTGAGGCCGGGTCCCGCGTGCCTGCTGCCAGTCGATGGACTGTTCTTCGTTTGCCCGGATTGAGGCGGCAAAAATTGAGACCAACAGAAACGCCAGCATCGCCACTGCAAACCTTCGCGAAGTTCGATTTTTCCGTTTCATAATAACACTCTTATTCTAATTTTCTCTTACCTTCAAATGCGAATCGGATTGTCTCATCCGCCTGCAATATAGCATAAAATGAGTTTTCGGAATATGAGAATTATAAGGTACGGATACGACTGGAACTGACACCAGCCCTCCAATCAGGAAGAAGACCGAAAAATGCCGAGTTGTTATAAGTTTTTCAGCCGCTGCTGCCGGTCGTGATCTTTCAGCGCTGCGATAAGTTCCGCCATGTCGCCGGCCAGCACCTTGTCGAGGCTGTAGAGAGATAAGTTGATTCTGTGGTCGGTGACACGATTTTGCGGGAAGTTATAAGTTCTGATCTTCTGAGACCTGTCGCCTGAGCCGACCATGCTCTTGCGCTGCGAATCGCGCTCGGCCCTCTTCTTACTCATATGGTGCTCGTAAATCCTGCTCCTGAGGACCCGCCATGCTTTTGAGCGGTTCTTGTGCTGGCTCTTTTCATCCTGCATGCTGACGGTAATCCCCGTCGGGATGTGTTCGAGCTTAATGGCGCTATTAAGTTTATTGACGCTTTGTCCGCCGGGACCGCCTGACCTGCTGACATGCTCGACGACGTCCTCGGGGGCTATCTGGATGTCGAGTTCTTCAGGTTCGGGCAGCACCGCTACGGTCGCCGCTGACGTGTGGAGTCTGCCCTGGGATTCGGTTTCCGGCACTCGCTGGACACGATGGCCGCCCCCTTCGTAGCCTAATTCCGACCAGACGCCCGGGCCTTTAACTCCGAAGATAACTTCACGAAAGCCGTTCTTTTCCGTCGCGCTAAAATCGAGCTGCTCGACCTTCCATCTGCGAGATTCGGCGTACTTCATATACATCCCGTACAAATCGCGCGCGAACAGAGCCGCCTCCTCGCCCCCGGTGCCGGCACGTATTTCCATAATGACCGAATCGATATTCATATCGTCGGCCATTACGAAGCTGTTTGTGATTTCTTCGAGCAGGGTGTTCTTTTGTCCTTCAAGCTGTTGCATCTCTTCTTTTGCCAACGTCCTGAAATCTTCGTCGGCGGAGTTGTCGGACAATATTTGCTCGGCCTCTTCAATACCGGCCCCTGCTTTTTTGTACTGACGGTATTTTGTGACTATTGTTTTAAGCTTGCCTTGTTCTTTGGATAGAGCTATAAGCCTGGCATGGACAGAGGCGACTTCCGGCTCGGAAATCTGCTTTTCGATCTCGCTATAGCGTGCTTCGAGCTGGTCGAGTTTTGCCAGTAGAATGTCTTTTTGTTCAGCCATAAAAACCGTCCGCTATAGATTCGAGATGACAATCCAAAGCCATTACGCCGCCATTGGACAATCCGTTTGCATTTGACCAAAAGAACAAAAAGCCCCCATCCCGGTTTTCTCAGGATGGGAGCATAAATCGTAACCTGAAGAATCAGCTATTGCTGCTGGTCTTTTTTGTTCTCGTTTGGTTTCTTGCCGGCTGGGGCCGCTTTGATGTAACTCGTGCCGTATTTCTTTTGGAATCGCTCTATTCGGCCGGCAGTATCGACATATTTCTGCTTGCCCGTATAGAACGGATGGCACATTGAGCATATCTCTGCATGGATTTCCTTTGCCGTGCTGCGAGTCTCGAACGTACTGCCGCAACCGCAACGAACCATTACCTTTTCATATTTTGGATGTATTTTATCTTTCATAACTACGGTGCTCCGAAATATCTAAACTTGGAATAATAACAATATCGGCGAAATATTTCAATAGAAATTTTTTGCAATTATGAGCTATTACGGTTATATTTTTCCCGATTGGTTAGCAATAACATTTGGATTAAGTAAAATGGGAACAAAACTCATGATTATCGGTGCCGCAGGTCGAATGGGCCAGCGTATTCTTTCGCTGGCGGCCGAATCCGGCCAATTCGACATTATTGCAGCAATCGATAGACAAGGCCATCCCGATATCGGCAAGGTTTACGGCCTCGAATCGGCATCCGGGCCGATCGAAGTAGTGCTGACCGATACCTATCCTGCCGCTGCGGCGGATGTGGCTATCGACTTCTCACAGCCTGAAGCGGTGGACGAAACCATTGATTATTGCCTTAAAAACAACGTTGCCCTGGTATCAGGCACGACCGGTCTTAGCGAGCCGCAACGAGATAAAATGAAAGCCGCCTCCGGCAAAATCCCCCTTATTTACGGGACCAATATGAGCGTGGGGATGAACGTTTTGTTCGCTCTGGTCGGAAAAGCCGCTTCGATGCTCGGCGACGAATACGACATAGAAATCGTCGAGCAGCACCATCGTTTCAAGAAAGACGCCCCCAGCGGCAGCGCTTTGACGCTGGCCGAGAACATTTGCCGTGCTACAGGGCGGGATTTCCCCGAAACCGTCACTCACGGCAGATGCGGCAAAGATACTCTCAGGCAAAAGGGCACTATCGGCATGCATGCGGTCCGCGCAGGCGATATCACCGGCGTTCATTCGGTAATCTTCGGCACGCTCGGCGAGACAATCACTCTAAATCATACAGCCAACAGTCGGGACACGTTTACTCGTGGAGCATTACGAGCGGCAAAATGGCTTGTCGGGAAAAAACCGGCCTTATATTCAATGGCGGACGTTCTGGGCATAAAAACCTGAGAAAAAACTGCACCGCCCAACACCAAAACGTTGCTCCTACTTAAGTCGAAGGAAGCCTTTCTTTGCCTTTTTCGGCTTTTTCTCTTTCGGCTTCTTTGGCTCTTTTGGCTCTTTTGGCTTTTTTTCCTTTTTTTCCTTTTTGGCTTTGGGCTTCTTTTCCTTTTTGGTTTTAGTAGCCGTATCATGCTCACCGGTAAACATGAAAGCCGCAACGACGACCAGGCCCGCCACCATGGCAGCTCCGCCCATGATATACCATATGAAGGCCTGTACAGAGCCCAGAATCGAAGGCATCACACCCCTTAGGCCGGAGACAGCCACGACGGTGGTATAAATAACAACCGCCAGCGGGAGAAACAGCAGCATTCCAAGAGTGTTACTCTGTGCATCCGGCGCCATCTCCATCATCGGCCCAGCTATTGCCGCCATCTCAGGAGCCGCATGGGGAGCAGAAAGCTCGTCTTCGGAGATCATTTGATCCGCCTCGGCGTCTACTGCCATTGCCGAGTCGCCCTCAGCTTCACCCAATTTCTTATCTTCGTCGGTATAAATCTCTTCGAGAATGCCCCCTAACGAAGTGTCGTCGGCCTGCAGCGAAAGGTCCAGCAATCCGGAGCCGCTGCCGAAGGAATCAAGGTTCACATCTCCTTCAATCTCTTCCAGCGGCACTTCGGGTGTCGTTCCCCCGGTACCCATCGGAATCGCAGTTTCGGCCATGGTGTCATCCGTTATCGCGTAATCCTGGTCTGTCTCACCGAGAACGCTGGTTCCCAGGCCGGTCAGTGCCGTGTCC
>JBARRE010000081.1:0-7062 GCA_049644065.1 Sedimentisphaerales bacterium
GCTGGGGATAGTTCTCGACGACGCCTAAAAGCTGCTGAAGGGCGCCTACCAATAGGGTTTCGTCCGCGGCCTGCTGCCGGGCGGCTCCCCGGCTGGCCAAGCATTGAGCACGCAGTTGAGTAACACGCTCGAAGATTTCCTTTTCATGTGCCGCATATCCTTTTACCGTGGCTACCAGGTTGGGAATCAAATCGTACCGGCGCTTGAGCTCCGTATCGATATTGCCCCATGCATCCCGAATGTGGTTCCGCAGAGCGACCAGCGTATTGTACGTCAGGACAACGTAAACGATCGGCAGAAAAAAGACGACACCGATTACTATCAGCATTGGCCACATAATTACCTCCCGGTAAACAGATAGTCCGGCAGCAGCGACCGGACGGTAATGAGTCGATTCAGATTAGGTTCTATTTTATCCGGAGCCAATCTGGAATTAAACGAAATGGCAAGCACCCTTTCCTCTATCTCTATGCTCAAATCGGTATTGGATAAAAGATACTCGATCATCCGCGCGTTGCACACATCGTATGCGAATTTCTTATCCTTCGAGCGAACACAGAACTTACGGCTGAATTCGTGCGACTCGAAATCGATGTCATCATACCCGACGGCCTGGGCGATCTTCGAGAAAATCCCCTCCGGGGCGATGATTAGCTCCGGAAAAGATTCCGGCAGTTGCAGGATAAAGAAAGATAAGTAATAGTGGTGGGTATTCTTGCCGGAGCCGGTTTTATAATGGTAGTCGAACAGCAGTACTTCGTGCTCCCGGTGGCTGCCGGAGAGGACATTGAACGCATAGCGACTCGAACCTCGCCTTAGTTTATCCAGGAAACGATAACGTTTGGGCATGTATCTGTCTTTGTGAGGCATAAAGTGCAGGCCGAGTCTCGCCGCCACGGCGGCCATTGCCTCGCGCCGTTTGAGAGAGCTGATATAGCCCAGCACCAGCACGACGGCAAAAATCGCAACAACGCCAACGATAACCAGAGGTTGCACTTTTCTACCCCTTTGAACTAATCATAAATTAGTAGCTGTCCTGCTGAAAAGAATTATAATCCATTCACTGATGATTGACAACAAACCGTTACTTATCATAATGTAAGATCAGATAGCAGTAAGGAATGGGAATTGTACTTTCGGAGAATATTTGTTCGTGACAAGGTGTAATCATGGCTTCAAAAGACAAGGTTAAATATAAGACAACCATAACGGATGAACACTGGCGCGAGGAGGAATTTCAATGGGCACGGATTTTATCGGAAGGCAATCCGGCCAAGGGGATGGTTCTGTTATATATTCAGAAGGCATGTACGGCTTTTCACGAGTTTGAGCCGGCATGGAAAGCGGGTGCTATAAAGCCGGGGCAGGTCGAGTTCTTTCGCCGGCGGTTGGCTTCGAGGGTAAAGCACGTATTAGTGACAATGCAAAACAATGCACTTGATAAAATCAACGGAGTTGTCGAATTGAGCGGGATTTTGGAGTCTATCGAATCGGCTGAAACCGCGGACGAGCTGGCCGAACTTACCGAGAAACTTCATGCCGTCAATCACACGCTCCTGGATTCACTGGAAGGGAGATAGATTATGAAAGATATTACACGTCGTGATTTTATGAAAAGTACGATTATCGCTGGGGCAACATTACCATTTTCGCGGGTGCGAGGAGCGAATGAACGCATCCGTGTCGGTGTTGTCGGTCTCGGCGGCCGAGGCATTGGGGCACACATACCATCCTTCGAGAACCAGAAGGACGTGTCTGTCGTGGCCGTAAGCGATCCGGACCGGGAACGTATGGGCATGGCAGCCAAAACGATTCAGTCGAAATTCAACCACGGCGTCGAGCAATATGTCGATATGCGAGAGATGTTCGACCGTAAAGATATCGAAGTAATCGGCAACGCGTCGCAGAACTACTGGCACGGGCTCAGTACAATCTGGGCATGCCAGGCGGGCAAACATATCTACGTCGAAAAGCCGCTCTCGCATTATATCTGGGAGGGCCGGCAGATGGTAAACGCCGCCCGAAAGTACGGCCGTATCGTCCAGTGCGGCACTCAGCATCGTTCGGAGAATTTAATCACCCAGGCCATTCATTGGGTTCGCGAAGGCAACCTCGGCAAGATCAAATATGTCACCGCTTTTGCCAACAAGCCGCGTGTGTCGTGCGGCAAACGCGATACGCCGCTGCCGATTCCCGATACGGTCGATTATGATCTGTGGTGCGGCCCGGCGAAAAAAGTACCGATATATCGCGACCGTCTCCAGTACGATTGCAGCTTCGATTGGAACACGGGCGACGGCGAATCGTGCAATCAGGGCGTGCATGAAATAGATGTGGCACGCTGGTGCCTCGGCGAGAAGATGCTGCCCCGCAGGGTGATGAGCATCGGCGGCCGGTTTGTATTCAACGATGCGTGCGATGTTCCCAACACGCAGATTATTTATTACGACTTCCCCACAGCCCCGATACTTTATGAAGTGCATAATCTTTACAAGGCGAAGGATTCGAAGGAAATTCCCGCGTTCCGCGGCGAGCGTGTAGGCGTAATCGTCAATTGTGAGGGCGGATCGGTGAGTCTCTATCGCGGCATCGCCTGGGACAACGAAGGAAAACAAATCAAATCGTTCAGTGGCGGCGGCGACCACTTTGTGAACTTCATCAAGGCAGTTCGCAGTGGCGGCGCCGAAGATCTTAACGCCGAAGTGCTCGAAGGACACCTCTCAACCGCCGTCTGCCATACCGGCAACATTTCGTACCGGCTCGGTAAGAAGGCCTCCACCAAAGAAATGCGTGACCAGGCCCAGGAGGTGCCACTTTTCGGCCAGATGCTCGAGAGACTGCTGGAGCACATTGCGGCTCATGAAATCGATGTTGATGCCGGAACGGTGACGCTCGGGCCGTGGTTACAAATCGACCGGGAAAACGAGTGTTTCAAGGACAATGAACCAGCCAACCGCCTTGCTCGCGGATTTTACCGTGAGCCGTATATTGTGCCGGATCTTTCAGGATGAACATAAAACCGAAAGTCGGCGGTTAGCGGATTTCGCCGATAACCTTGCATTGCAAGTGCAACGACGAAATCTTTTCACTAACCGCCGACTTTCTATATGTAACAAAAGTTGAGTCTTACTTAACCTCTATAGTCGGTTGAGCCGCTTTGGCCGGCGCTGTTGCCTTAACTATCTCAAGCAGCTCGATCTCGAAGATCAGTGTGGAATTAGCCGGTATGCTGGGCCTTCCGCGTTCGCCGTAAGCGAGATCGGCGGGGATATAAAGCTCCCACTTGCCGCCTTCTTTCATAAGCTGCAGGGCTTCCGTCCAGCCTTTTATTACGCCCTTAACGGGAAATTCGGCGGGCTGATTACGCTTATAAGAGCTGTCGAATTCCGTGCCGTCGATAAGAGTGCCCTTGTAGTGAGTCTTGACCTTGTCATCCGCAGTGGGGGTATTTCCGGTACCTTCGGTAATGACTTTATATTGCAGACCGCTCGGCAGGGCCTTCACGCCTTCCTTTGCCTTGTTCGCTTCAAGATAAGCTATCCCTGCGGCTAGGTTTTCAGCACCCTCTTTTGCCTTTTGGGCGGCCATTTTCGCTCTCATTTTCGTCTGCCAACCCGCATAAACCTTCTTCATTTCACCTTGGCTAAGCACCAATTTCTTGCCTTCCAATGCATCTTTGAGCCCCATCAACAGCGAATCGAGATTGACCTCGATGTTCTGCGACTTGAAATTCCCGGCAATTTGGGTGCCTATGATATAGCTGACCTTTTCCGTTTCCGTCTTTAATATCTCGACTTTCTCAGCAGTAGCCTGGACGATGATTTGCGGTTCGTTAGCATCTTTTTGGGTGTCTTCCTCGGCTGCATTAACCAACATTACAGTCAAAAAGACCAACACCAACATCACAATTTTACTTCTCGTTTTCACTATTATCTCCTTTTCTGATTAAAAAAACGCTGTGTGCCGAGTCTTTCTACGACCCTATCTACACACAACTTTACAAGAATTCGTCATTTTACCAGAAAATCGGACGAAAAGAAAGGTGTTTTTTGGCAATATACAGAAATTGCAGGGGCGGTTCGCTCCACAGGATAGCTAAGCCGAAACCGCCCCTGCGGGTATTTTTACTTCACATTTAAGCCGCGGCTGCGTAAGTAATCCTTCAATTCCGGTATATCGATGATGTGAAAATGGAACACCGAGGCGGCAAGAAGAACGGTCGCTCCAGCTTCGACGGCATCGTAGAAATGTTCCAGTTTCCCCGCACCTCCCGAAGCCACAATCGTGGCCGAACAGGCATCGGCCATAGCCTTGATAACTGGAAGGTCGAATCCTGTTTTAGCTCCATCCCCGGCCTTGCTGGTCGGCAGGATAACGGGAACGCCGAAGCCGTCGACTTTCTTCGCCCACTCGATTGCGTCGGCGCCGGTGGCGGTCCTGCCTCCGTCGATATAGACTTCGTAGCCCGAGGGCAATGATTCGTTCCGGTCCACGTCGATAGCAACGGTTACTTTATCGGCACCCAATTCGGCAATCATCTCCCTGATGACCTCGGGCTTTCTGAAAGCGGCACTGCTCACCGATATCTTATCGGCACCGGCCTGGATTACTTCGGCTGCCGAGGCGACGTCGCGGATGCCCCCGCCTACGGTGAACGGAACCGTTGCAGCTTCGGCGACGTTTTTTACCACTTCGAGCATGGTGGGACGATTTTCAACGGTTGCTGTTATGTCCAGCAGGGCAAGTTCATCCGCTCCGGCCTTACAATAGGCCTTCGCGCATTCCACCGGATCGCCGGCGTCGCGGATATCGACAAAATGAACGCCCTTGACTACCCGGCCGTTCTGCATGTCAAGACACGGCATAATGCTGATTTGTTTGTCCATATCGTTTCCTTTACTGATTGTAAGTGAACGTCTCTTTATTAAATCGTTGCCGGATTATAACAAATCCCGATTACTTTGCAAGCTCGCAGGGCTTCTTCGCGAACCGCCCATATTAAGCAACCTTGATTTTGTTCGCAAATTTTGAAATCAGGTCAAAAGCAAATATTCCGCTCAGATTGGTGCGCTTTTTTTTATCTATATTTTCTGCGTTTTAGAGCAAAAAAAGGCAGGTTGGAAAAATATTTTCAAAAAATTTGATTTTTGTCTTGACAATTTTATTTATGTCAAATACATTTGCTATTATTCAAATTAGGAGATCAACGATATGCAGGCATCAACGAAAAAAACTAAGGGCAGGCGAAAGAAAGCAGTAGCAGAGCTTACAGAGGCGGAATGGGAGATAATGTCAGTGGTCTGGGAGAAGGAGCCCTGTGCGGCCGGCACTGTGCAGGAGGCATTGGCTAAGAGCAGGGATTGGGCCTACGCCACGGTCAAAATCACAATGGACCGCATGGTCAAGAAGGGTTTCCTGGAAATCAACAAGATTCGGAATCTCCAACTTTTCCGTTCCTGCATAAGCGAAGTTGAAGCGCGGCGAGGAGAGATCCGAAAAATGCTCAAGCGAGGTTTTGGCGGGGCACTAACGCCGATGCTGAAGTTCCTGATCGAGCACGAGGGCCTTTCAAAAGAAGAAGCCGCACAGCTTCGTGAGTTTGTCAGCAAGGCCGGGAAAAGTAAAGATTAACAATCTGCATTCAGATGAGTGGGAGGTCTACGAATGTATCATGTAATTAACAACGTTATGATGGGCTTGAACAGAGTCGGCGGCGTGTTTTACGATTATGCCGCCAGTGTTTTTATCCAGTCGGCTCTTTTGGTCATTCTGCTCTTTGCCATTGATCTTCTGCTGCGAAAAAGGGTACGTGCCATCTTTCGCTACTGTGTATGGCTGCTTGTGCTTGTGAAACTTATTCTGCCTCCTATGCTTTCTCTGCCGACGGGGATTGGATATTGGGCCGGGGACCATCTTCCTGCCGCCCCTGGTGCCTCGAACATGGCATTCGATGCAGATGCCCTCGAATTCGCTGGGCCATCAGGCGAAATGCGTCAGGTCCGGCCTACTGAAAATATTGCCGGAGATGATCCTGCGATGGCACGGCTTCACTCAGCCCTGACTCCTCTGACTTGGCAGGCAGTTGTGTTTCTCTTGTGGCTTGCGGGAGTGTTAGCCTTTTTAGTTGTGCTCGTTCAGCGAATCAGGTTTGTCAAAGGGCTCGTTGCGGCAAGTTGCCCGCCCGGCGACGATTTAACCGGCCTGCTGGAACAATGTCGCCGGCAGATGGCTGTTCGCCGGGACATCAGGCTGCGACTATCAGAAGCTATCCCGAGTCCGGCGGTCTGCGGGCTTCTCAGACCTACCGTTTTGATGCCGACGTCTCTCGTTGAGAAACTGTCGCCGGAAGGTTTGAGAGCAACTTTGATTCATGAGCTTGCCCATATAAAAAGAGGCGACTTGTGGATCAATTCCGTACAGACATTCCTACAGGTCGTATACTTCTACAATCCGTTCGTGTGGTTCGCCAACTCTATAATTCGCAAGGTCTGTGAGGAAGCGGTCGACGAGACCGTCCTTGTGGCCCTTGGCGGCCAGGCCAAAGACTACAGCAATACCCTAATCGACATTGGCGAGATGGTGTTTTGGAAAGCCGACTTAGGCCTGCGCCTTGTTGGCGTAGCAGAATCAAAAAAGGCCTTACAGTGGAGGATTAGACACATGTTAAATCGACCGATACCAAAAAGTTCGAAGCTAGGAGCATTTGGCGTAATTGCAATATTTACTATTGCCGCTGTTTTGCTTCCCATGGCCAAAGCTGAGAAGTCAACCGAAGATAACAAGCCTGTCGCCACCGAGAGCGAAAGAAAACCCACTAAGTCACTCCACCAGGCTGTGGTTGATGGTGATATTGAGCAAGTCAAATTGCTGATCGCAAAGGGAGCAGATGTCAATGCGAGCATGGCGGGTCAGTCATGGACACCGCTACTCGATGCCGCCAATGCAGGCCATGCACAGGTAGTTAAAGTTCTGCTGGAGAACGGAGCCAAAGTCGATGTAGGGGATGACTACGGGTATACGCCGCTCGTATACGCACTCTGGTCCAAAGATGAAGAGAGCGTC